>JAZFQW010000219.1:0-23880 GCA_036445335.1 Alphaproteobacteria bacterium
AGGGCACGGTCAAGCTGGCGCTGCCCGACGCCCACGCCGACTTCATCTTCGCCGTCGCCGGGGAAGAGCTCGGCCTGCTGTGGTGCCTGGTGCTGGTCGCCCTGTTCGCCTTCGTCGTGCTGCGCGGGCTCGGCCGCGTGTCCGGCGACCACAGCCTGTTCGTGCTGCTGGCCGGCGCCGGGCTGCTGGCGCAGTTCGGGCTGCAGGCGCTGATCAACATGGGCTCGGCATTGCGCCTGATCCCCGCCAAGGGCATGACCCTGCCGTTCGTCAGCTACGGCGGCTCGTCGCTGCTGGCGCTGGCCCTGGGCATGGGCATGCTGCTGGCCCTGACCCGGCGCCGCGCCGGGATGGGGCTCGCCACCGGGGGTGCGGCATGACCCACGGTCCGATCATCCTGGCCGCCGGCGGCACCGGTGGCCACATGTTCCCGGCTGAGGCTCTGGCGCGCGCGCTGCTGGCGCGCGGGCGGCTGGTGGCGGTGGTCACCGACGCCCGCGGCGGCACGTTCGGCGACGCGCTGCCGGGCGTGGAGACCTTCAGGATCCGGGCCGCCACCATCGGCCGCGGCGTCGTCGGCAAGCTGCGGACGGCGCTGGCGCTGGTGGTCGGCTATGGCCAGGCGCGCCGCCTGCTGAAGGCGCTGCGGCCGGTCGCGGTGGTTGGCTTCGGCGGCTACGCCTCCGCTCCGACGGTGTTCGCCGCCGGTCGCCGCGGCGTGCCGGTGCTGCTGCACGAACAGAACGCCATCCTGGGCCGCGCCAACCGGATGCTGGCCCGCAGCGCGACCCGGATCGCCACCTCGTTCCCGTCGGTCGGCGGGGTGCGCCCCGGCGATCTCGGCAAGATCGTGCCGACCGGCAATCCGGTGCGGCCGGGGATCGCCGCGGTGGGCGATCAGGGCTACCGGCCGCCGGGCGGCGGCGGCGGCGTGCGCCTGCTGGTGCTGGGCGGCAGCCAGGGCGCCCGGGCGCTCAGCGAGATCGTGCCGGCGGCGCTGACCGCGCTGCCGGAGCCGCTGCGTCGGCGCTTGGTGGTCACCCAGCAGTGCCGCGCCGAGGACTTGGCCGGCGCTTCCGCGGTCTACCAGCGGGCGCGGATCGTCCACCGCCTCGACACCTTCTTCCAGGACGTGCCGCAGCTGCTGGCCGAAGCGCACTTGGTGATCGCCCGCGCCGGTGCGTCCACCATCGCCGAGCTGACCGCCGCCGGCCGGCCGGCGATACTGGTGCCCTACCCGCACGCCACGGACGACCACCAGACCGCCAACGCCCGCGCCCTGGCCGACGCCGGTGGGGCTTGGCTGATGCCGCAGCAGGCGATGACCGCCGCGACGCTGGCGGAGCGCCTGCAGGCGTTGCTGGCCGATCCCGACGCGCTGAGTGCCGCCGCCGCCGCGGCGCGCGGCTTCGGTGCCGTCGACGCCGCCGCCCGTCTGGCCGACGCGGTCGTCGCCCTGGCCGGGCTGGGCGACAATGGTGGCCGCAACGACGACCGGCCGGAGCGGCGGGAGGCGGCAGCATGAGGCACATGCCGCTGGACCTCGGCACCATCCACTTCGTCGGCATCGGCGGCATCGGCATGAGCGGCATCGCCGAGGTGCTGAAGAATCTGGGCTATGCGGTGCAGGGCAGCGACGTCGCCGAGAGCGCCAACGTCAAGCGCCTGCGCGGCATGGGCATCGCGGTCGAGATCGGCCATCGCGGCGAGAACATCGGCGCGGCAGCGGTCGTCGTCGTGTCGTCGGCGATCAAGCCCGACAATTCGGAGGTCCAGGCCGCCCGCGCCGCGCTGATCCCGGTGGTCCGGCGCGCCGAGATGCTGGCCGAGCTGATGCGCCTGAAATGGTCGATCGCGGTCGGCGGCACCCACGGCAAGACCACGACGACATCGCTGGTCGCAGCCATTCTGGACGCCGCCGACTTCGACCCGACGGTGATCAACGGCGGCATCATAAACGCCTACGGCACAAACGCCCGGCTCGGCGAGGGCGAGTGGATGGTCGTCGAGGCCGACGAGAGCGACGGCACCTTCACCCGCCTGCCGGCGACCATCGCGGTGGTCACCAATATCGATCCGGAGCACCTGGACTTCTATGGCTCGTTCGACAAGTTGCGCGACGCCTTCGAGCAGTTTGTCACCAACATCCCGTTCTACGGCTTCGCCGCCATGTGCATCGATCACCCGGAGGTCCAGGCGATGATCCCGCGGGTGCTCGACCGCCGGATCGTCACCTACGGGTTCAGTCCGCAGGCCGACGTGCGCGCGGTGAACAGCGAGATGACGTCGGATTGGGCGCGCTTCGACGTCGTGATCTCCGATCGAGTGACCGGCGGCAGCCGGACGATCGACGGGCTGCGACTGCCGATGCTGGGCCGGCACAACGTCCAGAACTCGCTGGCGGCGGTTGCCGTCGGCAGCGAGATGGGACTGTCCGACGAGCGCATCGGCGCCGCGCTCGGCGGTTTCGCCGGAGTCAAGCGGCGCTTCACCCGGACCGGCGTGGTCAACGGCGTGACGATCATCGACGATTATGGCCATCACCCGGTGGAGATCGCCGCGGTGCTGAGCGCGGCGCGCGCCGCGGTCGACCCGTCGGCCAAGGTGATCGCGGTCGTCCAGCCGCATCGCTATTCGCGACTGGCCAGCCTGTTCGAGGATTTCTGCACCTGCTTCAACGACGCCAACGCGGTGATCGTCGCCCATGTCTATCCGGCCGGCGAGCAGCCGATCGAGGGTGTCGATCGCGATGGCCTGGTCGAGGGCTTGAGGACCCACGGCCATCGGCTGGTGATCCCGCTGGTCGACCAGAAGTCGCTGGCGCCGATCATCAAGGAGATGGCGGCGTCCGGCGATCTCGTGGTGTGCCTCGGCGCCGGCAACATCACCGCCTGGGCGGCGTCCCTGCCGGGCGAGCTGGAGGCGCTGCACGTCGGCGGCCGGAGACGGGCGGGCGGCCGATGACCGCATCCGCGAAGCGAACGAAGCGATCGATGGTCGGCGGGACTCCGACCGGCGGACTGATCGGCCGCCTGCCCGCGGTGCGCGGCCGGCTGACCGCGAACGCACCGCTGGCCGGCGTCACCTGGTTCCGCGTCGGCGGTCCGGCGGAGGTGCTGTTCAAGCCGGCGGACCACGCCGACCTGGCGGCGTTCCTGGCCGGCTGTCCGGCCGACGTGCCGATCACCGTGATCGGCGTGGCGTCGAACCTGATGGTCCGCGACGGCGGGGTGCCCGGGGTGGTGATCCGGCTGGGCCGCGCCTTCGCCGAAATCACCGCCGATGGCGACGAGGTCACCACCGGCGCGGCGGCGCTCGACATCCATGTCGCGCGGGTCGCCGGCGAGGCCGGCCTGACCGACCTGGAGTTCCTGGTCGGCATCCCCGGCACCGTCGGCGGCGCGCTCACGATGAACGCGGGCGCCTATGGCCGCGAGATCAAGGACGTCATCCGCCACGCCGTCGCGGTCGACCGGCAGGGCACCGAACACCGGCTGGAGTCGGCGGACCTCGGCCTGTCGTACCGCCATTGCGACGTGCCCGAGGACTTCGTCTTCACCGGCGCGGTGCTGCGCGGCAGCCCCGGCGACCGGCCGGCGATCGCCGCCCGGATGACGGAAATCAGCGAGGCGCGCGGGTCGACCCAGCCGATCCGTTCGCGCACCGGCGGCTCGACCTTCGCCAACCCGGCCGGCCACAAGGCATGGGACCTGATCGACAAGGCCGGCTGCCGCGGCCTCAAGGAGGGCGGCGCCCAGGTCTCCGAGATGCATTGCAATTTCCTGATCAACACCGGCGACGCCACTGCCGGCGACCTGGAGATGCTGGGCGAGTCCGTGCGTCGGCGGGTCATGGACCGGCACGGCATCGAGCTGCGCTGGGAGATCCGGCGGATTGGCGTCGCCGTGGCGCGAGGCGGTGCCGGCGAGGCCGCCGATGGATAGGCGCGTGGCGGTCTTGATGGGCGGCTGGTCGGCCGAGCGCGAGGTCAGCCTCGACTCCGGCGCGGCCTGCGCCAGGGCGCTGGAGGACGCCGGCTACGCGGTCACCACGATCGACGTCAAGCGCGACCTGGCCGCCCTGGTGGCGGCTCTGGACCCGCCGCCGGACGCGATCTTCAACGCCCTGCACGGTAAGGGCGGCGAGGACGGCGTGATCCAGGGCGTGCTGGAGCTGCTGGCCATCCCCTACACCCATTCCGGAGTGCTGGCGTCCGCCGTCGCGATGAACAAGCAGGCGGCCAAGCACCTCCTGCAGGCCGCCGGCGTGCCGGTGCCCGAAGGCCTGGTGGTCCATCGCGACGCGGTGCTGGCCGGCCACGTCATCGACCCACCCTATGTGGTCAAGCCGGTCGATGAGGGCTCCAGCGTCGGCATCCGCATCGTCGAGCCGGGCGACAACCGCCCCGCGCTCGACGACGCGGACTGGGTGTTCGGCGACCGGGTCCTGGTGGAGAACTACATCGCCGGGCGCGAGTTGACGGTCGCCGTCATGGGTGGCCACGCCATGGCGGTGACCGAGATCCTGCCAGTACAGGGTTTCTACGACTACGCCGCCAAATACACCGAGGGCAAGGCGGTGCACCGGGTTCCGGCCGACCTGTCGCCGCGGGTCTACGACGAATGCCTGCGGCTCGCCCTGCTGGCCCACCAGAGCCTGGGCTGCAGCGGCGTCAGCCGCGCCGACTTCCGCTACGACGACCAGCGGCCGGACACCGAAGGGCTGTTCATGCTGGAGGTCAACACCCAGCCGGGCATGACGGCGTTGTCGCTGGTGCCCGAACAGGCCGCCCATCTGGGCATCGGTTTTCCCGACTTGTGCGCGTGGATGGTGGAGAACGCGGCATGCCACCCCTGATCGCCAGCCGACCCGGACAGCCGGTCCGCGCGGCGGCGCCGACGGCCGTCGGCCGGCCGCGGCCGCGGCCGCTGGCGCTGGCGCTGGCGGCGCGCTACGGCGCGATCGGCCTGGCCGTCGCGCTGATCGGCGGCGCCACCACCTGGGGCTGGGCCGACGGCTGGTTCGCCCGGCAGGCGGCGGCGCTCTACGACGGCGTGCTGGCGATCACTGCCGACGCCGGCTTCGCGGTGCACGACGTGCTGGTGGTCGGCCGCGGCAAGACCGACAGGGACGCGCTGCTGGCGGCGCTGGCGGTCGGTCGCGGCGACCCGATCTTCGCCGTCGACCCGGCCAAGGCGCAGGAGGCGATCGTCGCCCTGCCCTGGGTCAGGCGCGCGGTCGTCGAACGGCGCCTGCCCGACACCATCCTGGTCCATCTCGAGGAACGCCGGCCGCTGGCGATCTGGCAGAGCGAGCGTCGGATGCGGGTGATCGATGCCGACGGCGTGGTGCTGGTCGGACAAAACCTGGGCGGCTTCGCGACGCTGCCGTTGGTGGTCGGCGCCGACGCGCCGCGGCACGCGTCGGATCTGCTGGCCCAGCTTGCCGCCCAGCCGGACATCGCGCGGCGTGTCGCGGCGGCGATCCGGGTTGGTGGGCGGCGCTGGGACCTGCGCCTGGACAACGGCATCAATGTCCGGCTGCCGACGCTCGACGTGGCGGTGGCGCTGACCCACCTGGCGGCGATGGAGAGCGCCGGCGGCCTGATCGACCGGGACATCGTCGCCATCGACCTCAGGATCGCCGACCGGCTGGTGGTCCAGACCACCCCTGCCGCCGGCGAGCGCCGGCGGCTGCCAGGGGAAAACACATGAACGGGCGGGGCGGCGGCGACGGCGCGCGGCGGGGACGAGATGGGCTTCAACGGCGTTAGTCGGTCGAAGGCGCGGCAGCGCGGCGAGCTGGTCGCGACGCTGGACGTCGGCACCACCAAGGTGGCCTGCTTCATCGCCCGCATGGACGACCACGAGCAGTCGCGGGTGATCGGCATCGGCCACCAGATCAGCCGCGGCATTCGCAACGGCATGGTGGTGGATATGGAGGCGGCGGAAAAGGCCATCGGCCACGCCGTCTATGCCGCCGAGCAGATGGCGGGCGAGCAGATCCGCCAGGTCGTGGTGAACCTGGTGGGCAGTCGTCTGGCCTCGCAGATCGTCGGCGTCGACATCGCCATCGCCGGCCACGCGGTCGCCGATGGCGACCTCAGGCGGGCGCTCAGATCCTATGGCCGGGCGCCGATCCCGCCGGACAGCGACATCATCCACGCCATTCCCGTCAGCTATGCGATCGATGGCAGCCGCGGCATCCGCGACCCGCGCGGCATGGTCGGCGGGACGCTGGGGGTCGATCTCCACCTGGTCACCGCGGCGATGGGCGCCGTGCGCAACCTGGCGACCTGCATCGGCCACTGCCACCTGGAGATCGAGTCCCTGGTCGTCTCGCCGTTCGCCGCCGGGCTCGCCTGTCTGGTCAGCGACGAGATGGACCTGGGCTGCACGGTGATCGACATGGGCGGCGGCACCACCGGCATCGGCGTCTTCTTCGACGGCCGGATGGTGTTCGCCGACTGCATCCCGGTCGGCGGCAGCCACGTCACCAACGACGTCGCGCGCGGCCTGACCACGCCGCTGGCGCACGCGGAACGGATGAAGACGCTGTACGGCAACGCGATCCCCAACGTCTCCGACGAGCGCGAGCTGATCGACGTCCCGCAGGTCGGCGAGGACGAGCCCGCGCAGGCCAACCACGTGCCGAAGAGCCTGCTGACCGGGATCATCCGGCCGCGGCTGGAGGAGATATTCGAGCTGGTGCGCGGCCGCCTGGAGGCCAGCGGCTTCGACAAGGCGTCGGGCCGGCGCGTCGTGCTGACCGGCGGCGCCAGCCAGCTTCAGGGGGTCCGCGAACTGGCCCAGCTGGTGCTCGACAAGCAGGTGCGCATGGGCCGTCCGCTGGCGGTCCACGGGCTGGCCGAGGCGACGTGCGGTCCGGCCTTCTCGACCGCCGCCGGTCTGCTGGCCTATGCCGCGCGCTATCAGGCGGATCCCGTGGTGGCCGGCCTGTCGGGCGGCCAGGGCGAGGGCGACATGGCAGGCGGCCTGTGGGGCCGGCTTGGCGGATGGTTCCGCGAAAATCTGGGGGACCTGTGATGACGCCGGATCACGCCGGCAATCGGGCGTCGGGGCGACACGGCGATCAGCAGTTGAACAGCGGCGACTTCGCGAGCGAGAGGGAGCGACATCGATCATGATTAACCTGAGCATTCCGCAGACCGACGACCAATTGCGACCACGGATCACCGTGATCGGGGTTGGCGGAGCCGGCGGCAACGCCGTCAACAATATGATCCAGTCCAATCTGGAGGGCGTCGAGTTCCTGGTCGCCAACACCGACGCCCAGGCACTCGCCGGCAGCCTGGCGGACAAGAAGCTGCAGATGGGCACCGGGATCACCCAGGGCCTCGGCGCCGGGTCGCGCCCCGATATCGGCCGCGCCGCCGCCGAAGAGGCGCTGGAAGAGATGGTCGGCTACCTCGAAGGCAGCCACATGGTGTTCATCACCGCCGGCATGGGCGGCGGCACCGGCACCGGCGCGGCCCCGGTGATCGCCCGGGCGGCGCGCGAGCAGAACATCCTGACCGTCGGCGTGGTGACCAAGCCGTTCCACTTCGAGGGCGCCCACCGCATGCGGGTGGCCGAGACCGGGCTGAACGAACTGCAGCAGTTCGTCGACACGCTGATCGTCATCCCGAACCAGAATCTGTTCCGCATCGCCAACGAAAAGACCACCTTCGCCGACGCCTTCAAGATGGCCGACGAGGTGCTCAATTCCGGCGTGCGCGGGGTGACCGACCTGATGGTCATGCCCGGCCTGATCAATCTGGACTTCGCCGACATCCGCACCGTGATGAGCGAGATGGGCAAGGCGATGATGGGCACCGGCGAGGCCGACGGCGACCGCCGCTCGATCGGCGCGGCGGAGGCTGCAATCTCCAATCCGCTGCTCGACGACGTCTCGATGAAGGGCGCACGCGGGGTGCTGATCAACATCACCGGCGGGTTCGACATGACCCTGTACGAGGTCGACGAGGCGATCAACCGGATCCGCGACGAGGTCGACAGCGAGGCTAACATCATCTTCGGTTCGACCTTCGACGAGAGCATGGAAGGCCGCGTCCGGGTGTCGGTGGTCTCCACCGGTATCGATCTCGAGACGGACCGGGCGCACCAGCCCATGGTCAACAGCCTCAGCCTGGTCAGCAACCGAGCGCTGCAGGGCCCGGCCGGCGGGGTGCTGCCGGTCGCCCAAAGCGAGACGCCGCGTCCGCTGTCCGCCGGCGGTCCGCCCGCGATGCCGCGCGACCCGGCCGGGGCGGTGCTGGCCACGGCGACGACGACGCCGGTGGCCGAGCCGGAGACGGCGCCGGAGCCGCCGCGCGCCGAGCCCGTGGCCCCGTCCCAGTCGGTCGTCTCCGCGCCGGCGCAGTCGGACCCGCCGCGCGGCGAGCGTCGCGACGCCGCCTTCATCCCGCCGCTCCCGGTGCCGGGGCCGGCCCGGCCGCAGGCCAGCGTACCGCCGCGCGCCGCCGGCGACCCGCTCGCCGAGGCCGCGATGGCCAACGGCGGGCCGCCGGACCAACCCCGCAAGCGGGGCGCCAACATCTTCCGCCGCATGACCGGGCTGCTGCGCGAGGAAGGTGAGGCGAAGCGTGGGCCAACGACCGCGCCGTTGGCGCGGCAAGAGCCGCCCGCACCGCCGGCCAGGCCGGCCGCCGCACCGGCCCAGCCGGCACCGGCGGCCGCGCCGCCGACGGCCCCGCCGTCGCCGCCGCCGGCGCAGCAGCGCTTCACCGGCTTCGATGCCGGCGGGCGCGGTCCGCTGCCCAGCGCCGACGATGACAAGCTGGACATCCCGGCCTTCCTACGCCGGCAGGCGAACTAGCTCCCATATCGCCGGCGCGCCTTTCTCCAGGCTAGTCCCGTCATCGCCGGGGCGAGCCAAGCCCGCACTTCTCACGCTGGCCGCGCAGACCGTGGCCAGCGTGAGAAGTGCGGGCCAGGACCCTTCCGTCCCGCCTACCACGGCGCCGAGCGAAAGAGCTTCGCTCCGCCCGGCCAGCACGTCTGGCACATCGGCCGAGCGGACCGTGATCGGTGCGAGAAGTGCGGTTCAGATCTTCCGATCCGCCTTAAGAAAAGCTTAGGGACTCGGTAACAAATCGTAACAAAGAGTGATTTGTGCTCTCCATGGGATCTTGTTATTTAGGCCCATGGAGCGTTCTTTATTTCCGTCCAGATGACAGGTGGATCGCGGTAGGACAACCGGCAGTCGGTGACTGCTGATCACCAAGGGGGCGTGCGGGACTTTGTTACTCGAGACGACTCGTGTGGAGTCGACGGCGCAAAAGACGTTGAAATCGAAGATCCATTGCGCTGGCGTGGGCCTTCATTCCGGCGCGCGAGTCAACCTGACCATGCATCCGGCCGACGTCAATTCCGGCGTCACCTTCGTCCGCGCCGACCTTCCCGAAGATCGTAGCGTGATCGCCGCCCGGTGGGACCGGGTGTGCGATACCACCCTGTGCACTGTCATCGGCAACGGGCACGGCGCCTCGGTCGGAACGGTCGAGCACCTTATGGCGGCCCTTCGCGGCTGCGGTGTCGACAATGCGCTGATTGAGCTGGACGGCCCCGAGGTGCCGATCATGGATGGCAGCGCGGCGCCGTTTGTGTTCCTGATCGAGTCGGCGGGGGTGACCTCGCAGGCGGCGATCCGGCGGGCGATTCGGATCCTCAAGCCGGTGGAGGTGCGCGAGGGCGACAAGCTGGCGCGTCTGGCGCCGGGGCCGGGATTCTCGTTCAGCTTCGAGATCGATTTCCCCAGCCAGGCGGTGTCGCGGCAGAAGGGGCGAATCCGGTTGGCCAACGGCGCCTTCAAGTCCGACCTGGCCAGCGCCCGTACCTTCGGTTTCCTCAAGGACGTCGAGGGCCTGCGTGCCCGCGGCCTGGCCCGCGGCGGCTCGCTGGACAATGCCATCGTGATCAACGGCGACCGGATCATGAACGAGGACGGGCTGCGCTTCGAGGATGAGTTCGTGCGCCACAAGATCCTCGATTCGATCGGCGACCTGTACCTCGCCGGCGCGCCGATCCTCGGCCATTTCCACGGCGCGCGATCGGGCCATACGCTGAACAACGCATTGCTGCGCGCGCTGTTCGAAGACGAGCTGTCGTGGTGCTACGACACCATGGACAGCTCGGACTTCTCGCACGGCGGCTGGGCCGCCGAGCCGCTGGCCAAGACCGCGTAGCGCCGTCGCCGCGACGTTGCCGGCTCGCATTTGGCCGTGCGCGTGCTATATAAGGCGATCGCAGCCGGCAGCGGCTGGGAGTCAAAAACGCAGCTGACTGATGGCACCGCCCGTCCCCACTCGACGCCTCCGCCGCGCCCTTGTTGCGTTGACCGCGCCGATGTGGCTGTCGGCCCTCGTCGCCTGCGCCGGCGACGACGAGCCGGCATATGTGGAGCGGCCGCCGGAACAGATCTACAACGAGGCGCTGGCCGACCTGGCGCTGGATGACTTCGCCGACGCCGCCACGCTGTTCGACGAAGTGGAGCGCCAGCATCCCTATTCGCGCTGGGCCACCCGGGCCCAGTTGATGGCGGCCTTCGCCCATTACCAGGCCACCAATTACGACGAGGCGATCCTGGCGCTGGACCGGTTTCTGACCCTTCATCCGGGCAACGAGAACAGCGCCTACGCCCATTATCTGAGGGCGCTGTGCTATTACGAACGGATCACCGACGTCGAGCGCGACCAGCGGATCACCGAGCTGGCCCGCGACGCCTTGCTGGAGGTAGTGCGGCGCTATCCGCAGACCGACTATGCCCGCGACGCCAGCCTGAAGCTCGACCTCACCCGCGACCAGCTCGCCGGCAAGGAAATGCAGATCGGCCGCTGGTATTTGCGCCAAGGCCACTACAACGCGGCGATCAACCGGTTCCGCAAGGTGATCGACGACTTCGACACCACGACGCACGTGCCCGAGGCGCTGCACCGCTTGACCGAGGCCTATCTGGCAATCGGCCTGCCCGACGAGGCGGAGGCGAATGCCGCGGTCCTGGGGTTCAACTATCCGGGCAGCGACTGGTACGTCGACAGCTATGCGCTGCTGGTCGACGAGGGCGTTCGCGGGGTCGAGGAAAGGACCTTCTTTGGCCGTGTGGTCGACTCGATATTCTAGCACCCAGGCGGAAATCGATCGCCCATGCTGATCGGCCTGTCGATCCGCAACGTCGTCCTGATCGAGCGCCTTGACCTGACCTTCGCCGGCGGGCTGTGCGCGCTGACCGGCGAGACCGGCGCCGGCAAATCGATCCTGCTGGATGCGCTGGGGCTCGCGCTGGGCGGCCGCAGCGACAGCGCCCTGGTGCGGCACGGCGCGGCGACCGCGTCGGTGACCGCCGAATTCGAACCGCCGCCTGCCCACCCAGTGGTCGCGCTGCTGCGCGAACACGACATCGACATCGCCCACTCGCTGATTCTGCGCCGCACCGTCAGCGGCGACGGCCGCAGCCGGGCGTTCGTCAACGACCAGCCCGTCGGCGTCGCGCTGCTGCGCCGGATCGGCGAGATGCTGGTGGAAGTGCACGGCCAGTTCGACGCCCGCGGCCTGCTCGACGCCCGCACCCACGGCGCGGCGCTGGACGCCTTCGGCGGCCTGGAGCCCCGGCTCCGCGAGGTCGCCGCTGCATGGCGGGCTTGGCGCCAGGTCGAGCAGCGACGCGCCGACGCCGCGGAAGAGGCGGCGCGGGCGCGCACCGAAGAGGACTATCTGCGCCACGCCATGGCCGAGCTCGACGCGCTCGAGCCGGAGACCGGCGAGGAGGACCGGCTGGCGGAACGTCGCGCGATGATGATGCATCGGGAAAAGCTGATCGAGGCGATCACCGCTTCGGTCGACCAGATCGGCGGCGACCGGGGCGCCGAGCGCGCGCTGGGGGCGGCGCAGCGGCACCTGCAGCGGGTCGCCGACAAGGCTGCCGGCCGACTCGACCCGATCCTGGACGGCATCGACCGCGCCGCCGCCGAGGCCGCCGACGCCTTGACCAGCCTGCAGAGCCTGGCCACCGATATCGATCTCGACGTCGGCGAGCTGGAGCGGCTGGAAGAGCGGCTGTTCGCGTTGCGCGCCGCCGCCCGCAAGCACGGCGTCGATGTCGATCGCCTGGCCGACCTGAGGACCGAGCTGGCTGGCCGGCTGGCGCTGATCGAGGATCAGGACAGCCGGCTGTCGCGCCACGCCAAGGAGGCGGACCTGGCGCGCACTGCCTATGTCGCGGCGGCCGACGGCCTGAGCGCCGCGCGTGGCGCGGCGGCGGTGGAGCTGGATCGCGCGGTTGCCGCCGAGTTGCCGCCGCTGAAGCTGGACAAGGCCCAGTTCGCCACCGCGCTGACGCCGCAGCCGGAGGACGCGTGGGGACCCAACGGCGGCGACCGCGTGATGTTCCAGGTGGTGACCAACCCGGGGTCGCAGCCGGGGCCGCTCAACCGGATCGCATCGGGCGGCGAGCTGGCGCGCTTCATGCTGGCGCTCCGGGTGGTGCTGGCGCGCACCGGTTCGGCCCCGACGCTGGTGTTCGACGAGGTCGACAGCGGCATCAGCGGTGCCGTCGCGGCGGCGGTCGGTGATCGGCTCCAGCGGCTGGGCCGGCACGTCCAGGTGCTGGTGGTGACCCACAGCCCGCAGGTCGCCGCGCACGCCGGGCACCATTGGCGGGTGCGGAAGGCCAGCCGCGCCGACCATACCGAGACCACCGTGGCGGCGCTGGCGGCCGGCGAGCGCCGCGAAGAAATCGCGCGCATGCTGTCCGGGGCCCGGATCACCGATCAGGCCCGCGCCGCCGCCGACAGCCTGATCGCGGCCCGGTCGGCGTGACCGGCGCCGGGCCGCGCGCCGTTGCGGTGGCGGCGCTGACCGCGGCGCAGGCCGCGGCCGAGCTCGACGCCCTAGCCGGCGAGATCCGGACCCACGACGACGCCTATTACCAGCGCGACGCGCCGCAGATCTCCGACGCCGATTACGACGCCCTGCGCCTCCGCAACGAGGCGATCGAACAGCGGTTCCCGGATCTCGTGCGCGTCGACAGCCCGTCGCGCCGGGTCGGTGCGGCGCCGGCCGCCGGCTTCGCCAAGGTGACCCATCGCGTGGCCATGCTGTCGCTCGCCAACGCCTTCACCGACGAGGACGTCGCCGACTTCCTGGCCCGCATTCGCCGCTTTCTGAGCCTGGACGAGTCCGAGTCGGTGGGTGTCGTCGCCGAGGCCAAGGTCGACGGCCTGTCCATGTCCCTGCTTTACCAGGACGGCCGCCTGGTGACGGGGGCCACGCGCGGCGACGGCACCGTCGGCGAGGACGTGACCGCGAACGTCCGCACGATCAGGGGCCTGCCGCTCGAGCTCGAGGGACGCGCGCCGGCGCTGATCGAGGTGCGCGGCGAGGTGTTCATGCGGCGTGACGATTTCGCGGCGCTGAACGCGCGCCTCGCCGAAGCCGGCAAGAAGACCATCATGAACCCGCGCAACGGGGCGGCCGGCTCGCTGCGCCAGAAGGACCCGACGATCACCGCCGACCGCCCGCTGCACTTTCTCGCCTACGCCTGGGGCGACAGCACCGAACCGATCGGCGAAACCCAGTGGCAGGCGCGTCGGCGGCTGGCCGACTGGGGCTTCGAGTTGAACGAGCCGGCCGCGCGGTGCGGCGACCTCGACGATATCCTGGCGTTCCATCGCGACCTTCAGGGCCGGCGCGCGGAGCTGCCGCACGACATCGACGGCGTCGTTTACAAGGTCGACCGCTTGGACTGGCAGGACCGCCTCGGGTTCGTCAGCCGGGCGCCGCGCTGGGCGGTCGCGCACAAGTTCCCGGCCGAACAGGCCGAGACCATTCTGCGCCGGATCACCATACAGGTCGGCCGCACCGGCGCCCTGACCCCGGTCGCCAACCTGGAGCCGATCACCGTCGGCGGCGTCGTCGTCGGCCGCGCCACGCTGCACAACGAGGACGAGATCGCCCGCAAGGACATTCGCGAAGGCGACCACGTCGTCATCCAGCGGGCCGGTGACGTGATCCCGCAGGTCGTCGCCGTCGTCACCGCCAAGCGGCCGGCGGACAGCGCGTCGTACAGGTTCCCGACCGTGTGCCCGTGCGATCTGCACACGCCGGTGATTCGCGAGCCCGGCGAGGCGGTCGCCCGCTGCACCGGGGAGCTGGCCTGCCCGTATCAGCAGGTCCAGCGGTTGATCCACTTCGTCGGCCGCGACGCCTTCGACATCGAAGGGCTGGGCAGCCGGCACATCGAGGAGTTCCTGCACGAAGGGCTGGTCCGCGCGCCCGCCCAGATCTTCCGGCTGCGCCAGCACGCCGACCGGCTGGCGGTGCGCGAGGGCTGGGGCGAGCAGTCGGTCGCCAACCTGTTGCAGGCGATCGAGGACCGCCGGCGCATCCCGCTCGGCCGGTTCATCTACGCCCTCGGCATCCGCCAGGTCGGGCAGGCGACGGCGCGGCTGCTGGCACGCACCTACGGCGACGTCGGGACCTGGCACGACGCGATGGTGCAGGCGACGGACGAGCGCGCGGCACAGCCCGAGGCCGGAAAGCCGAAGGAGGTCGGCGAGGCCTACGAGGAGCTGTGCACTGTCGAGGGCATCGGCATGATCGTGGCCGACGACATCGCCGCTTTCTTCGGCGAGGCGCACAACCTGGAGGTCATCCGCGGCCTGGAGTACGAGCTGGAGGTCGAACCGGTCGCGACGCCCGCCGACGGCTCGCCGGTGGCGGGCAAGACGGTGGTCTTCACCGGCGCGCTGGAGACCATGTCGCGCCCCGAGGCCAAGGCGCGCGCCGAGGCCCTTGGCGCCAAGGTCGCCGGCTCGGTGTCGAAGAAGACCGACTACGTCGTCGTCGGCGCCGACGCCGGGTCGAAGGCCAAGAAGGCGGCGGAGCTGGGTGTCGAGACCCTCAGCGAACAGGCCTGGCTGGATCTGATCGGCGTGCGGTGAGATCGCTCACGATCTAGCCCGTACTTTTCTTAGACTGGCCACGGTCCACCTTACACAGTCAGCTTGACCTCGGTCACACCGAACACGAAGGGGTTTTTGCGGAGACCGAACTTTAAAATGAGCCACTGGATGACGCCGAGGGCGGCAAGTCCGCGCGCGACGAACATGACGGCATCGAGCCACGGCGCCTTGCTGAAAATGATGGAGGGCGCGCGGCGCTGCGCGGCCTGGACGGTCTCGACCTCCTTCAGCCGCTCGGCATGGAAGGCCGCGGCGGCGGCGTCCAGACTTGCTGGATCCGCGCCCGCGCGCAACGGCTGCAGGAAATGGTTGGCGGCGACCACCGCGTCGCGCAGCGCGATGTTGATCCCCTGGGCGCCGACCGGCGACATGGGATGCGCCGCGTCGCCAAGCAGGGTCATGCCGGGCACCGACCAGCGATCGTAGTTGTCGCAGATCACGTCGAGCAGGAAGGGATGGATCGTGTCGCCGGCATGTTTGCGGAGGTGTTCCGCCATGTCGGCGGAGACATGGCGAGCCATCTCCTCCACCCAGTGTTCGATGCCCTTCGCCCGGAAGTCCTTGTAGGTGCCCTTCCTGATCACCCAGCCGACCTGCAGCAGATCGTCGTAGGACGGGATGAACAGGCCGAGTTGGCCGTTGCCGAGATAGCCGCGAGGCCCCGGCCGCCGGTCCGCGTAGAATTCCGGCAGCGGGATCTTGCACCAGATGACGTCGAAATATTCCGGACTGCGCGACTGGTCGAGTTTTGCCGCCTTGCGCAGAGTGGAAGATCGCCCGTCGCAGGCGAACACATGAGCGGCCTCCAGGCGCTCGTCGCCATCCGGGCCGGAAAGCTTGACGCCGACCACGCGGCCCTTGCGCTTCACGGGCCCCGTGACCCGCACGCCGCGCCGGAAGGTGAATTCCGGAAACGCGGACGCCTTCTCGATGAGCATCTCCAGCATCGCCGGCTGGGAGACCCACCGTGGCAGGACGTCGATCTGCCGGTCGAGCTCGATAGCCGCAAAGCGGCGCCCCTTGAAGTAGAGCTCGGCGGCCTGGAACGTGACGTGCGGCAGCGCTTCGAAGGCATCCCACAGGCCGGCCTCGCGGAACATCAGCTGGCCACTCGGCGTCAGCCCTTCGCCGCGAAACTCGCGGGCGAAATCGGAATGGCGTTCGATGAGGGTCGCCGGCACGCCGCGGCTCGCCAGAATATAAGAAAGCAGCGCTCCGGCGGGCCCGCCCCCGACGATGATGGCCGAGTGGGTCACGTGAGTCCTCCGTGGCGATGACCACCGTGATGTGGTTCCATATTCGCGGATAAGAAGATGGAAAATTGGTTATCACCGTCTGGAGCGAACCCGATCCGCCTCACCGGCCTCCTGAAGGCCGTGCGCGCGGCAGGAGTCCGGGCGTAGGCGAGGAGGTTCGTTCGAACGGCGCCCGGTAGGGTCTCGAGCGGCTGTCACCGCGCGGTTGCCGACGGGGCGTTCGGCGCCAACCGGATGTCGGCCAGTGCCTGCGGGTCGTCGAACGCGGTCCAGCGGTGCTCCGGGACGCCGTCGAAGGCGGCGTGGTATCGCTCTGCGGTGTCGCCGCCCGGCGATACCGCGCGGACGAGCACGTGGACGATCCGGTCGGGGAAGCGCCGGGTGAATGCGCCGTAGATCTCCGGATCGCTCTCGCCGGTATCGCCGACCATCACGATGCGGCGGCGCGGGTAGGCGTCCAGCAGCGGTTCGATGGCCGGGATCTTGTGCGCCTCTGACCCGGCGAACAGGTCGAAGATCGTCCGGTCCCGCAGGTGAACGGTCTTGAGGTGGACGCTGCCGGGCAGAAAGACCTCGGCCTCGAGAAAGTACCACAGCGCCGGATACAGCTGCCAGGGCGACGACGAGACGTTATGGAACGCCGCGCCGGATTCGGCCCAGCCTCGATAGGCATCCGCCATCCCCGGCACCGGCCGGAAGGCGCGTAGGAAGGTGTTGGCCAGCAGCTCCAGCCGGTCGGTCAGATGACCGACACTCCGTCGGGTCCGACCAGCTGGGCCGCGCCGACAAACCGTCGCGGATCGTCCGCCGGAAGCACCGGCGCGAGTGCCAGCGGTCGCACGGATTCGCCGAATACGACACGCCGCCTCGAAACACCGGTCCGGCCGGTGACCGAAGGGCCGCCCGGATCACCGGTCCCCATGGCTGTGTCAGCCCCCGACGGGCCGGGTCGCCTCGGCCAGCCAGGCGGCGGTCTCGTCGTCGAGTAGCGGCTCGATGACCTCGCGCACCCGGTCGTGGTAGGCGTCCAGCCAGGCGACATCGTCGTCCGTCATCAGGCCGGGGTCGACCAGGGCCAGGTCTATCGGCGCCAGGCTCAGGGTCTCGAAGTCCAGCATCGGCCGTTCGGCGCCTTCGATCTCCGCGCACGCGCGCACCGCTACCAGGTTCTCGACGCGGATGCCGTAGCCGTCGGCCTTGTAGTAGCCGGGCTCGTTGGACAGGATCATGCCGGGCTCCAGGGCGACGGTGTTGGGCAGCTTGGAGATCCGCGCCGGCCCCTCGTGGACGCCGAGATAGCTGCCGACGCCGTGCCCGGTGCCGTGGTCGTAGTCCAGCCCGGCCTGCCACAGGAACCGGCGCGCCAGGGTGTCGAGCTGCGATCCGGTGGTGCCCTTCGGAAACCGAACCGTGGCCAGCGCGATATGGCCCTTGAGCACCAGGGTGAAGCGCCGCCGCATCTCGTCGGTCGGCGCGCCGACCGCGACGGTGCGAGTGATGTCGGTGGTGCCGTCGAGGTATTGCCCGCCGCTGTCGACCAGATAGAGCGTTCCCGGCTCGAGCCGCCGGTTGGTCTCGTCGGTCACCCGGTAGTGGACGATCGCGCCGTTGGGCCCGGCGCCGCTGATGGTGTCGAACCCGTCGCCGCGATACAGCGCGTCCTCGGCGCGCAGTGCCTGCAGCCGGTCCGCCGCGGCGATCTCGGTCAACTTGCCCGGCGCCGTCCGCGCCAACCAGGCAAGGAAACGGGCGACGGCGCCGCCGTCGCGGACGTGCGCGGCGCGGCTGCCGGCGATCTCGACTTCGTTCTTGCGCGCCTTGGGCAGGGCGCACGGGTCGGGTCCCGACCGCACCTGCGCGCCCGCCGCGCGCAGCCTGGCGTCGATCCAGCCGCTGGCCGTCGCGTCGTCGATCAGCACGGTGCGACCGTCGGCTCCCAGCGCGTCGAGCGCGTCGCCGAACCCGTCGGGCGGCTGCACCGCGACCCGGTTGCCCAGGTGGGACTCCAGGCCCGGCGTCAGCTTGCGGCGGTCGATGAACAGGTCGACCTGGCCGTCCGCCCGCAGCACGGCGAACGACAGCGGCAGCGGGGTGTGCGGCACGTCGGCGCCGCGGACGTTCAGCAGCCAGGCGATCGAATCCGGGGCCGACAGCACCGCGGCGTCGACGCCGTCGCGGTCGAGTGACTGGCCCACCGCCGACCGCTTGTCGGCCGCGCCCTGTCCGGTGTACGCGATGTCGTGCGGAACCACCGGCGCCAGGGGAGGCGGCGGCTGGTCGGGCCAGATCGCGTCCACCGGATTGTCGTCGACCGGCACCAGGGTGCCGCCGACTCGATCGACCGCCTTGCGCATCCGTTCGATCCAGCGCACCGGGTGCAGCCTGGGGTCGTGACCCAACCGGCCGCCGGCTGGCAGGGCCTCGGCCGCCCAGTCGGCGTGGGGGTCGTCGACCAGGTGCTTGAACGCGAAGATCCCGCCATCGACCTGCGCGGCGACCTGCAGGGTGTAGCGGCCGTCGACGAACATCGCCGCCCGGTCGCGCAGGACCACCGCAACGCCGGCCGACCCGGTGAAGCCGGTCAGCCAGGCCAGACGCTCGTCGCGCGCCGGCACCGTCTCGCCCTGATGGGTGTCGGCCCGCGGCACCACGAAACCGTCCAGGCCGCGTCGCGCCAGGTCCGCGCGCAACGCCGCCACCCGGTCCGCCAGCGCGACCGACGCCGCGCGCGGCCGCGCCGCCCTCGCCGCCCTCGCCGCGCGCAGGCGCTCGGCGACGGCGGGCGATGCCTGGCGGTCGACCAGCGCCAGCCAGGCATCCGCCCGGTGACCGGCCGGCGCGGCGTTGATGCCGTCCAGCAGGTCGGCAAGCTCGTCCGCCGTCATCGACAGGCCGGCGTCGGCGATCAGCGCGGTCAACTCGCCGTCCTGTGACCCGTTCCCGCTCATACGCCGGTTCCTCCCGCTGACTGTCGGACAAGCTACCATTGCGATTCCGGCAATTGGATCACTTCTCTTGTGCTGCCCGGCCATGCCGCATGTCTGTTGCCGGCGGCGATGCGGGCCACTCGATGCCGCCGTGCGGCCTGCGCGGCTTCCGGGCGCCCGGATCGTAATCGTCCATTAACCAAACGCTGATAGAACGGCCCGGCATGCGCGGCGTTGCGGTGTCAGACACCGGGTCGGTCGAGACCACCCACAGGACATCCCCTGACGCTGAACGACCACAACATCGAAGGGTTAAACGGTTGAACACGATCACCGTCCTGATGGGGATCCGCCGCGCGCTCGGCGCCGCGTCGATCCAGGCGCGACGCGTCTTCGGCCTCGGCGGCCGGATCGCCCGCCGGAACCTGGCTTACGACCAGTTGATGCGGCTGCCCGACCGTCAGCTCGAAGACATCGGCATGACCCGGGGCCTGATCGAAACGGTGGTGTTGCAAGGCCCGGACAGCGTCAGCGCGGTGCTGCCCGAGGGCGCGATCCGGGCCGTAAACCGCGCTCGACGGACCGGCGCGGCCTGACGGCTTCAGTCGCCGGCGGCCGCGGTCGCTTCGCCAGAACCAGCGTCGACCAGCCGTCTAGCGCGACCCGGCCCTGCAGCGCCAGGCCCTGGGCGCGGTGGGCGGCCAGCACCTGCGCCTCCTGCCGCGCCAGCAGCCCGGACAGCACCGCGGTGCCGCCTGACGCCAGATCGGCGGCCAGATCCTTGGCCATGCGCGCCAGCGGCCCGGCCAGGATGTTGGCGACGATCAGGTCGTACGGCGCGCCGGCGCGCACCGCCGTGCCGGCATAGCCGTCGCTCGGCGCCGCCGCGACCAGGCCGGCGATGCGGTTGGCGCGTGCGTTCGCCTGCGCGACACGCACCGCCTCGGGATCGAAATCGGCCGACACCACCGGCACGCGCCACGCCTTTGCGATGGCTATGGCCAGGATGCCGGTGCCGCAGCCCATGTCGAGCGCACGCCGGATCCGCCGTCGCTTGGCCAGCCGCTCCAGGGCGGTCAGGCAGCCCGCAGTGGTCGGATGATCACCCCCGAGCCGAACGCCGTCGCCGCGTCGATGCGCAGCGCCACCGCGCCGGCCGGGACGCCGCCCTCGACATGCGAGCCGTGGACGAAGAACCGGCCGATGCGAATCGGTGGGAAGGCGCGGCGGGTCGCCGCCAGCCAGTCGGTCGGCGGGATCCGCTCGACGGTGAGCGGCGGTTCGGCGATGTCCAGCGCCCGCGCCAGCACCGCCACGCGCAGCGCCAATGCGGTGGCGTCCGGCCTCGCGGCGGCGAAGCCCTCGACCTGCCGCAGCGGCTCGTCGTCGGCGCCGAACACCGAGACCGCCGGCGCATCCGCCGCCAGCATCCGCTCGAACGGCTCCGCCGCCGCGGCCGGCACCGTCACCGCGACGCGCCACGCGGCGGGTGCCCGCGCCCGGACACTCATTCCGCTTGGTCGGCCGGGACTACGAAGCTGTCCATCACCTTCTTCTCGCCCGCCTGGTCGAAGGCGATGGTCAGCTTGTCGGCGTCGGCGGCGCGGACGCTGCCATAGCCGAACTTCCGATGGAACACCCGATCGCCGGCGACGAACGCCTTGTCCGGCCGCGGCCGCTCGGTCACCGCATAGGCGGTGCCTTCCAGGGTGACCGGCGCCGAACGGGCCATGAACCCGGTCTGGCGCGGAACCTGGAAGGCGAACGCCGGGCGCGCGTCGACGCCCAGGCCGGGGTCGCTCTGGGGCTCGATATGCTGTTCGGGCAGCTCCTCGACGAATCGCGAGGGCAGCGCCGCCTGCCACAGCCCGTGGATGCGGCGATTGGCCGCACTGCTGACATATGCGCGATGCTTGGCTCGGGTCAGCCCGACATAGGCGAGCCGGCGTTCCTCCTCCAGCCCGGCGATGCCGGTCTCGTCCAGCGCCCGCTGGTGCGGGAACAGCCCTTCCTCCCAGCCGGGCAGGAAGACGTGCTCGAACTCCAGCCCCTTGGCCGAATGCAGGGTCATCAGGTTGACCATGTCGGCTCCGGGCGCCTCGGTGGCCTCCATCACCAGGCTGACATGCTCCAGGAAGCCCGGCAGGGTCTCGAAGTCCTCCATCGCGGCGATCAGTTCCTTCAGATTGTCCAGGCGGCCCGGCGCGTCGGCGGCGTTGTCGGCCTTCCACATCGCGGTGTAGGCCGACTCGTCCAGGACGATCCGCGCCAGCTCGGTGTGCGCGATCCGGCCCGATTGCTCGCGCCAGCGGTCGAAGTCGCCCATCAGCGCGCGCAGCGCGCCGCGCGCCCGGGGCTTCAGCTCGTCGGTCTCGATCAGGCGCAGCGTCGCCTCGGTCAGCGACACGCCGCCGCCGCGGGCGGCTTGGTGGAGCGCCTTCAGCGTCGCCGCGCCCAGCCCGCGCTTGGGCGTGTTGACGATGCGCTCGAACGCCAGATCGTCGTCGGGCTGGGTGATCACCCGGAGGTAGGCGAGTGCGTCGCGGATCTCCAGGCGCTCGTAGAAACGCGGCCCGCCGATCACCCGGTAGGATACGCCCAGGGTGATCAGCCGCTCCTCGAACTCGCGCATCTGGACGCCGGCGCGCACCAGGATCGCCATCTCGCTGAGCCTGACCGAGCGGCGCTGCAGCGATTCGATCTCGTCACCGATCCAGCGCGCCTCCTCCTCGCCGTCCCAGACAGCGCGCACGACGACCCGGTCGCCGCCGTCCGCCTGGGTGAACAGGGTCTTGCCCATGCGGCCGCGGTTCTGCGCGATCAGGCCCGATGCGGCGCCGAGGATATGGGTGGTCGAGCGGTAGTTCTGCTCCAGCCGAATCACCTTCGCGCCGGGAAAGTCGCTCTCGAAGCGCAGGATGTTGCCGACTTCGGCGCCGCGCCAACCATAGATCGACTGGTCGTCGTCGCCGACGCAGCACAGGTTCCTGTGGCCCTGGGCGAGCAGCCTGAGCCACAGATACTGGGCGACGTTGGTGTCCTGGTACTCGTCGACCAGGATGTAGCGGAACCGCCGATGGTAGTCGGCGAGGATTTCCGGCCGGTCCTGCAGGATCTTCAGGTTGTGCAGCAGCAGGTCGCCGAAATCACAGGCATTCAGCGTCCGCAGCCGCTCCTGATAGGCGCGGTACAGCGCAATCAACCGGCCGCCGGCGACGTCGCCGGCGTCCGCCTGCTTGAGCCGGTCGGGGGTCAGGCCCTTGTCCTTCCAGCGCTCGATCACCCCCAGGATCAGCCGCGCCGGCCAGCGCTTGGAGTCGACGTTCTCCGCCTCCAGCAACTGCTTGATCAGGCGCACCTGGTCGTCGGCGTCGAGGATCGTGAAGTTCGTCCGCAATCCCACCAGCTCGGCGTGGCGGCGCAGGATGCGCGCCGCCATGGCGTGGAAGGTGCCCAGCCACCAGCCCTCGACCGGCTTGTCCACCAGCCCGGCGACCCGGTCCTTCATCTCGCGCGCCGCCCTGTTGGTGAAGGTGACGGCGAGGATCTGGCTGGGCCAGGCGCGCCCGGTCATCAGCAGGTGGGCCAGGCGCGTCGTCAGCACACGGGTCTTGCCGGTGCCGGCGCCGGCGAGCACCAGGACCGGCCCGTCCAGCGCCTCGACCGCCGCGCGCTGCGCCGAGTTGAGGTCGGTGAGATAGGGGAAGCGGTCGCGCGCATCGCCCGGCCCGTCGGGCTCGGCGTGGTCCAGCGGATCGGGCGTCCAGGAGGTGTCGGTCATGGCGCAAGATATAGCACTGCGGCGCCATGATCGAAGCCTGAAGCGCCGACCGGCCCGAGTCGATCAGCGCAACGACGGCGGTGGCCGATGGCCGTTCGTCCGCGTTTTCATGATATGTTCCGGATTGTCGCACCCTCATTTGGCAGGCAATGCCGATCGAACCGGAGCCGTTAACGATTCGTAAAATTGTTCCAAATAAACTGGTTAACGTCGCACTTGCCCATGCCGCGCGGCGGGTCCTGGCGGGCGTGCATGGGCAGGCGGATGGGAGACGTGCCGGTCCATGCCTCAATTACGCCCCACGGATGCCACAAGTGTTACCTATCTTCATTGCCCAACAGGGCGGGACAGCGTAACCCGCTCACGCCGGCAGGAGTGGCCGGCTGGCTTGTTCGTCGAGCCAGAAGCCACGCGGCACCGGGCCCACCAGGTCAACTTGGCACAGTGGTTGCACCAGTTCCCCTGGGGCGTGTTGTGAGTCACATCACAAAAAACGGCGCTCGCGCCATCAGATGTGATTGGCATTTCGGACCGTGGCTCAACAGTTCTTCTTTAGCGAGGTCGCTCGACGATGAGGACAGACATGGCGTCTAAAGACGATGTTTTCGGCCTCTTTTCGGAGGCCTACGATAGTAAGAAGCAATCCGAGATGTCCTTGAAGGATTTCCTTGAGGGATGTCGCGACAATCCCATGCACTATGCCACCACGTCGGAGCGGATGGTCGAGGCCATCGGCGAGCCCGAGTTCGTCGACACCTCCAAGGAGGATCGGCGGGGCCGAGTGTTCATGAACCGCACGATCAAGGTCTACCCTGCGTTCGCCGATTTCTACGGCATGGAAGAGACCATCGAGCGGATCGTCAATTATTTCCGCTATTAGGCCCAGGGCCTGGAAGAACGCAAACAGATCATCTATTTGCTCGGTCCGGTCGGTGG
>JAZFQW010000220.1:0-2665 GCA_036445335.1 Alphaproteobacteria bacterium
CTGTCGCGCCGACAGGGTGCGTCACGCCGCTTGCCCGATGCGACGGCATCGCGCCGCGCGGCGTTCCTGCCCTGCCGGCGCGACAGCGCCGCGCAGACCGCGGCCAGTATGAGAAATGCAGGTTAAGGCGCCGCTGCCGGCGGCGGCAGATGGGCGAGGCGATAGCCGACCCATGCGATAAGGGCGCCGCCGCCGATCGCCAGCAGGGCGACCAGCGGCGTTGACCGGGCCGGCGGGCCACGTCCGCTCTGCCTGGGCCCGCGAGTCCAATGATAGATACCGACAGTCAGCAGGAATCCCGCCAGCACCCAGTGGAAGAATGTCGGGATCGACCCGCCGACCCACCGCTCGCCCGGGTAGAGGGTCATGCGGACCGAGTAGCGGATCAGCATCGTGCCGAGATAGGCGGCGCCGAGGCCCAACAGAGCGAGGCCGAAGCCGCGCCGCGGTACGGCGAAAAATCCCGCGCCGCGCGCGAAGTCGAAGCAGACCCCGGCGAACAGCCCGATGATCAGGATCTGGCTCGACAGCAGCCAGGGATAAGGCAACAGGCCCGAATACCATGCCTGCATCGGCGGCAGGAACGGCACGTCGAAGACCGCGACCAGCGCCTGCCCAAGTACGCGGAGAACGAACATCACCAGCAGGATCGCCAGCACCGCCGGATAGGGCCGCGGCACGGCGTTGCCGCGGGTCGGTCGGGCGGCGGCGCGGTCGCCGTCCATGACGGCGCACGCTACCCCGGATACGCCGGCATGCCGAACAGCCAGAGGTGGAAGTGCAGCAGCAGGCCATAGGCCACCGCCACGACGGCCAGGCGGACCCAGCCGAATTCGCTTGCGGCGTCGCCCAGGTTCTGCCGGCCCTGGGCGATCGCCAGCAGCGGCACGGCGGACGTCGACAGTTCGTAGGCTGCGAATTCGCCGCCGCGGTCCCGGCGCGCCCGGTGGTCCTGCAGGACCGTGCCGAACAGCGCCAGGATCGCCAGGGTGGCGAAGAAGACGATGGACGCCAGGTCGCCGTTCGCCGCGATATGGCCGATCGCCCAGAGGCCGATTCCCCACAGCACCGGATGCCGCGTGACGCGCAGCACGCCGACCGCCGGATCTGGATCCCGCAGGCGCTCTTCCATCCCCGCGGACATCGGGTTGGGCTGGCTCAGCCCGCCGATCACAAGAACCAGCGCAAGCGGCATCAGCACCACCAGCAGGAAGTGGCCGACCGGATGGAACGACCAGATCACCGGTCCCGGCCTCACCTGGTTGTAGGCGATCACCAGCCACACCAGCGCCGCCAGGGCGATCAGTGAATACAGGCCGCGGTATGGGCCTTCGCCCAGCATGGCCACCAGCTGGCCGCGCAACCCGGTGCTGGCGATGCCGTAATGGGTCGCCAGCAGCACCAGCCCCGCCAGCGCCAACTCCGCAATGGTCCCGGTCATCGCCCCCTCGACTCGTCCTGGTACGGGACATTCCCGTGATGGGTCAGGTCCGTCGCGGAATACCCCGGGACCGGTCTTACGCCGTTCGCCGGGTGCTAGGCCAGCCCCTTTTCCCACGCGGCCAGCCGGTCCGACAATTGCGCGGGATCGCCCGCGACATGCAGCAGCTTGCGCCGGTCGGTCGCCCCCTTGACCACCGTGATGCCGGACTTGGCGACGCGCCACTCCCTGGCCAGCAGCTTGACCAGGGCGGCGTTGGCCTTGCCGTCTTCGGGCGCCGCGGTGACCATGGCGGTCACCACCGCCGTCCCGGCGGCGTCGCGGGCGATGCCGGTGATCGCGGTGCGCGATGCCCGCGGCGTCAGCCTGACCGACACGCGGACGCCGTCCGCCGCGGCGGCGAATGGCGACGCGTCGGCGCCCACGACCGCGCCGCCCAGCGCTACAGGCTCGCGCGGATCATGGCGTTGAGGAGATTGGCCAGGACTTTCTGCGCGAACCAGACGCCCAATATCAGGGCCAGCGGCGAAAGGTCGATGCCGCCCAGGTTGGGCAGAATCCGCCGAATCGGCCGCAGCGCCGGCTCGGTCAGCCGGCTGACGATATGACCGACCGAATATACGAAGCGGTTGCGGGTGTTGATGACGTCGAAGGCGACGAGCCAACTGAGGATCACCGAAATAAGGATCACCCAGATATAAATGTCCAGTATGGTGATCACGACCCGGATCAGCGGATCGACGATGATCAAGAGGTTGTCCATTGAGGCGGTTCTCTGCTGTCGCGGCGGCTGAAGTCATAACCTAGGCACGCGGTCCGGGCCAGACAAGACGGCGGTTCGACGGTGCGGTCCGCGTCCCCGGCGGGCCGACACCGCCGCAGCGATGCCCCTGCTTGACAACGACTCTGGCGCAGGAACATAGTGCGCGCCGCCGACCGGGGACCCGGCCGGCGGCCATCTTCTTCGTGGGGCCGTAGCTCAGTTGGGAGAGCGCTAGAATCGCACTCTAGAGGTCGAGGGTTCGACTCCCTTCGGCTCCACCAAATTCCCGGACCATGACGACCCCGCCGACGGCGAGCCAGCCCGCACTTCTCACACTGGCCACGGTCGGCGCGACAGCGCCGCCCTGCGGGTCGCGCCCGGGCGGCCTGCCCACTGCGTCGAACGCCTCGACCGTAGCGATGCTACGCTCTTCGGCCTTCTCCTGGCGGCTCGCACCGCCC
>JAZFQW010000221.1:0-4223 GCA_036445335.1 Alphaproteobacteria bacterium
AGAACCTCGATATGCCAGTTGATGTCGCGCTGCAGGACCTGGAGGATGGCCGTCGATTCGGCCAGAAATTCGCTCTCCAGGCGAAGCCGGTGGCGTTGCGCGACGTCGATGAACAGAGAAAACGCGATAATCGACCCGATGGCGAAGACCAGGATGCCCGCCAGATACGGCCTGGCGCGCACAAACCTGCCAAGATACCGCCCGCGCCAATGGCTGGGTCTGGGACCGTCCGGCCGAGGTCTCTCGTTACGCGTCATCGGCCCACCCTGCGCGATGGATCTCAATCGGACGTGCCGACACTCGTGCCGTAATGGCGGTCGCCCCGCCGGACCGGCGGGGCGGCACTCGCCGCCACCCGCCGACGGCCCGCGTCGATCGCCGCCGGCGATCAGGCCGCGGTCGCCAGCGACCGGATCGCAGGGGTCGCCGGCAAGGCGCGGTGCATCCGGAATTGCCCGAAAGCGTCATGGACGCCGCACGCCATAGCCGAATGCAACTGAATTCCCGCCACCGATGGTTTCATTCAAGGTCCAGGTACCAACTTGGTCCGTCGCATCGCCAATATATGCCATCGCTAGTAATGCGTGCATATCTAAACTTCCCTACGAAATACCTAACCGGCCGCAACCATGGGTGATTCGCGCGGGCGTCGCAATATCGGCCGGCCCACCGATTGCGGGCCGCGTGGCCGGCGAAGACCGGATCGGCGGCAAGGCTGGATATCCCTACGTTTCGCGGCGCTCCGACGCGGCTCTTGTTAACCGGCATTCTGTTCGCTACACCAAATCTGGTAGTGTCGCGCGGCGGGATCGGTAACTGGCGCGTCCCGCCGGTCTGGACCGCGGACCGTGCCGGCGAGCACGAGTTTGCCGACCGGTCAACAAGGGGGGCAACGCAGCGTGACTTCGAAGATCCTACGGTCCTGGTTCACCGATCGAACCCGGCCACACGTCGTCGCGCTGGGCAACCAGAAGGGCGGCGCCGGCAAGTCGACCACCGCGATCCACGTGATCATCGGCCTGCTGCGTCACGGCTTTCAGGTCGGCAGCATCGATCTGGACGAACGCCAGGGCACCCTGTCGCGCTTCGTGCGCAACCGCCAGCGTTTCGCCGCCGCGTCGGGGATATTGCTGCCGCTGCCGGAAAACCAGGGGCTTTACCGATCGATCCACGACACCGCCGCAAAGGCGGGAGAGGACGAGATCACCCGGTTGGCCGCCGTGCTGGAGAAATTTCGCCAGAAAGACTTCATCGTCATCGACATCGCCGGGGACAACAGTTTCCTGTCGCGCTGCGGCCACATCCTCGCCGACACCCTGATCACCCCGCTCAACGACAGCTTCCTGGATCTCGACGCCTTGGTGCGGATCGATTTCGATGGCCAACGGATCATCGGGCCGAGCGCGTACAGCGTCATGGTGACCGACGGCTCGTCGCGCCGCGCCGCGTTCGGCGGCAGCGCCCACGACTGGATCGTCATGCGCAATCGGCTGGCTCACCTCGATTCGCGCAACATGCGGCAGATCCAGTCGCTGCTGGATACCCTGGCGCCACGGCTCGGATTCCGCCATTGCCCGGGGTTCAGCGAGCGGGTGATCTATCGTCAGCTGTTCACCAGCGGCCTGACGACGATGGACCTCGACGAGCCGGAAATCGGCATCAAGGTGAACAAAAGCAATCTCGCCGCGCGGCGGGAAGTCGAAGAACTGCTCAAGCACATCGGCGTGCCGGAGGTGCAGGCGGCGCGCCGGGCAGCCGCGATCACCGACGCCACCCCGCGCCGCGCCGGGTCATCCGGCTGACTAGCGCTAGCCCGGGCGGCGCGACCATTCCCGCTTGCCGTCACGCGCGGAACCGCTCATATAGACCGAATCGGGTCGGATGATCCGCGCGCCACGCGGCCGGGCGGCGTTTCGCATCGCACCAAGAGGTTGCATTATCGTTCCACCGTCGGGGCCATCGCGGAGGCCGTGATGCCACCCTGGGAATCGGAAGTTGGATTACCCGTGGCGGCTCAATCACCGGTAGATGCCAGCGCCGGAATTTTCGACCGGCGGCTTGCGCCCGCCTCGGAAATTATGGAACATGTCGTAGGTGTGGTCGTAGAAACCACAGGATAGGGCATCGTGTTGATAGAGTCTGAACCGCCGTCGGAATGGCCCACGCGCCGCGCCTGGGTGCCCTACCGCGCCGCGTGCGATCCTGATCTGTCGGCCGGGGCGTTGCGGCTGTTGATCGCCCTCGCCTGCCATGCCGACGAGCGCGGCTGGTGCACGATCGACGTCGATAGGTTGACCGCCGCTACTGGCCTGTCGTCGGTCGATATCGCCCAGTTCAGCCGCCAATTGTCGGCGGCTTTCTACGTCGTCGCCCGGCTGCAGGGACCGTGCTGGCGGTTCCAGATCGTCACCGATCCGGTCGCCGGCGAACCGTCGGCCCATGCGCCGGAGCCAGCCGACGAGTGGCCGTTGCAACCGTCGCCGCGGAGCGCCGACGCGCCGTCGCGGCCGCGCGCCGTCACCAAGCTGCTGCGGGCCTGGCGCGGGGCGGACCGCTTCCGGTTGTGGCTGCGCACCGTCCTGTCACCCGGCGACACCGACCTGTTCTGGACCTGGGCGCTGGGCAACGACGCCGATTACCACGAGCTGGTCCGACGCTTCGGCGACGCCGATGACGACGCCGCGCTGGACGCCTTGTCAAAGGACACCGCTGCCATCGCCGCCGCCGCCCGGACCGCCGACCAGCATGACGGTCATTCCGTCGCGCGATCGGCGGTCTAGCCCGCACTTCTCACACTGGCCACGGTCCGCGCGGCGCTGTCGCGCCGCCAGTGTGCGTCACGCCGCTTGACCGATGCGGCTCGCATCGCGCCGCCCGGCCTTCCTGCCCGTCGGCGCGACACGGCCGCGCAGACCGTGCCCGGTGTGAGAGATGCGGGCTAACGAAATCCGGCGTCAGGCGCCGATCAGCCCGCCGAGGGCGGCGGTCGCGCCGCTGTCGGGGAACACGACGCGGTCCAGCTCATCCGCCGGCAGGCCCAGATGGGCGCCCTGCACGGCCGCCTCGTCGAACGGCTCCGCCGCGAGGGCGCGGGCGACCGCGCGCCGCGCCTCGCGCATTGCCTGTACAAGCGGGGCCAAATCGCGGCGATTGTCCTGCCCGACGGCCGCCGACGCGGCGACCGCGGCGAAAGTCGGGCCCAGCAGGCTCCAGCGCGGCCACGCCGTGGCCCGGCTGGCCTCCGGCGATGGACGTGGCGAGGACCGGCCGGCGACTCCTGGGCGTGCGCCGCCGGAATCCGCGATGCCTGATCCGGATGACCGCAATCCCGGCATAGACCCCCAACCCGCGAATCGATGGCGCGTGCACGGGATCGTCGGACAGCGCGGGCCACCTTCGTCGCCATCCGACCAGCCTCGTCGTCCTCCCCTGCCGCGCGGGCCGATGAAGGGATGCCGGGCCGCAAGCCCGCGCCGCGGCGGCGTACCGCGGCACACCGACGCCGCGATGACACGGGCCGGGCGACTCGGTAGACTAGGCGTCCCGACGGAACGGAATCGGCCCATGGGCGACCATCCTGACCAGCGACCGCCATCCGACCCGGCATTGCGGGTCAAGGCGCTGGAGTCGCTGTTGATCGACAAGGGGCTGGTCGATCCGGCGGCGCTCGACGCGCTGGTCGACGCATACGAGACCAAGATCGGTCCGCGCAACGGCGCCCGGGTGGTGGCACGCGCCTGGACCGACCCCGCCTTCAAGCAGCGGCTGCTCGACAAGGCCGGCGCGGCGATCGCCGAGCTGGGCTTCCTGGGCCGGCAGGGCGAGGACATGGTCGCGCTGGAGAACACCGCGACGGTCCACAACCTGGTCGTCTGCACGCTGTGCTCGTGCTATCCCTGGCCGGTGCTGGGGCTGCCGCCGGTCTGGTACAAGGCGGCGCCGTACCGCTCGCGCGCGGTCATCGATCCGCGCGGCGTGCTGCGCGAGTTCGGCCTGACGCTGTCCGACGACGTTGCGGTCCGGGTCTGGGACAGCACGGCGGAGCTGCGCTACATCGTCATTCCCGAACGGCCGGCGGCGACCGAGGGGATGGGCGAGGACGCGCTGGCGGCGCTGGTCACCCGCGATTCGATGATCGGCACCGCGGTGGTCGCCGCGCCGACGGCGGATGGACGATGAACGGCATCCACGACATGGGCGGCATGCACGGCATGGGCCCGATC
>JAZFQW010000222.1:0-2931 GCA_036445335.1 Alphaproteobacteria bacterium
TTGACGGAACGAAGCCGACGATCGGAGTGAATCCAATGCATGGTTCGGCGGACGGCTCTTCGTTGTTGCCCGTCCAAACTCGCGCGGCTTGGTTAACATTTCGTTACGGGGACGGCGGAAGCACGCGCATTTCGGCCAATCGTCGGCAGTGGCCGCGCGGGGGCCGCATGGCAGTTCGAACGCCGGTCCGCCGCTACGAGCCCGCACAAATCACACGTGCCGCGGTCTGCGTCGCGTCCGGGCGCTCCTAGCCCGCACTTCTCATACTGGCCGCGGTCTGCGTCGCGTCCGGGCGGCCCGAGCCGCCGGGAGAAGGCCAAAGTGCGTAGCAGCGCGACGGTCGAGACCTTGGCCGCGGCGGGCGGGCCTCCCGGGCGCGACCCGGAGGGCGGCGCGGGGCGACGACGAAGATGCTGGAGTTCCGGCGTACGATCGGTCACGCTTTCGCCTTCGAACCAACGATCGGAAGGGAAGAATGGCCAGATTGACCGCCCTGTCCGTCGCGGCGGCGCTGGCGGTCGCGGCGATTCCGGCAGCCGCCCAGGAAAGCCAGACCGACATCAACATGGTGGTCGCGCTGGACCGCTCGGAATCGATCAGCGAGCCCGAGGCCGTGGCCCAGATCGAGGGCCTGATCTACGCGTTGACCGATCCGCGGCTGATCGACGCGATCCTATCCGGCTGGCACGGCAGGATCGGCATCGCCGTCATCACCTGGTCGAGCTTCGAACGGTCGGACCTGATCCTGCCGTGGACGGTAATCGCCGACGCCGACCAGGCCTCCGCTGTTGCTCTGGCGCTGCACCGCCATCTTGTCACCGGCGGGACGCCGCTCGACGGCACCCAGACCGACCTGGCTCTGGGTCTCCGACGCGCCATCTCCCAGTTGGAGGCGGCGCCCTACGTCGCGACGCGGGAGATCATCAACATGGTGTCGGACGGGATCGACAATTTCGGCAATGTTCCGATCGTCGCCCGCAACGCGGCGCTGGACCGCGGCGTCACGATCAACGCGCTGACGATGGGCCGCGGGCGGGCAATTCCGGTGCTGCGCCGCTATTACGAACGCAACGTGATCGGCGGGCCGCGCGCCTTCGTACACAACACGCCGGCCAACCAGGACTTCGCCGCCGCCATGCTGCGCAAGATGGTGATCGAGGTGGCGCTGTTGAACGGGTCGCCTTAACGACGGCGGCGCCGCGCTCGGCAAGACGGCGCGGACCGGGCGTGTGACGTCACGGCCGGTCCGCCGCGGCGGATGGGGTCAGCAATCGCCGACGGGGACGCCGACGATGAAGGCGCAGCTGCCGTCGCTCAACATGTCTCCGCCCGCGGCCCGACGATTATACCCCGGGCCGTCGGCGCCATACAGATTACTGGGACCGGTGTCATACTGAAAGCCGCCGAGCTGTCCCTGCGGCCGCGGGTCGCCGGCGAAGCCCCAGACGCCGGTCTGAAGGTCCAACCAGTAGGCGCCGTTCGGCACGTAGCCACCGGCCAGCTGATCGAGCTCGTAGAGCTCGGCGGAGTTCAATACCACGCCGTTCACCGCGACATAGCGGTGCTGAGCTTGCGCGCCGCCGAAGGACAGCGCCACCATTAGCGCCAGTGCGGCCAGAGGATAGAGCACGGTGCGGTGTAGCGACATCGGGTCTCTCCTTCATTGGTTGACGGGCGGCCCCATCGTCCGCGGGGCCCGCTGGTGGCCGGGGCCGGTCCAAGTGATACCTGGGAACGATAGCCTCGCCGCGACGCGCGGCCTGTGACGGCCGTCACAGAACCGCGCTCGGGCACGCCCGCCGAACGGCGAACCTGGGCGACGCCAGTCCGGCCCGCCTCTCTCACACGGACCGCGGCCATGGCGAATGACGCGGGCTGGTCACAGAGGCCGGGCGCCTCGCCTACACTCCGCGGGAGACCTCTCGCCGGACGGACGGAGGCGCCGTTCGGCGTGACCTACCTGTGGGATCCGGTGGCGACCGTGGCCCTGGCGGCGGTGACCAGCGCCACGTTCGCGCGCTTCATGGGCGTCGTCGCCAAGGTGCGGTGACCCCGCGGCTCGGGCCACGGCAGCGAGTTCGGCGCGACAGCGCCGCACGGACCGTGGCCAGTGTGAGAAATGCGGGCCCAATTGTTCACAGTCTTTTCACCCCATTTGCGTCCGCGATCGGATAGGCTTGACGTCAAAGCGAAACGGGAGGGGCGCCATGGCCTATGCCGGGCCACCACGGGACGTCTCCATCGACGAAGTAATGGCCGAGCCGATCGTTCGGATGCTGATGGAATCCGACGGCCTGCGCCCGGCGGAGGTGTGGGCCATCATCAACGCCCAGCGGTCCCGCCTGCAGCGCCGGCCGGACCCACCCGAGCGCTGATCCCCGCGCCTAGGAGCCTGTCGTCCCAAGCCCTTAAAATCGCGGTGCTGCCCATAAGCATTGCTCCGACAGGCTCCTAGCCTAGACGTCATGGCCGCGGGGGCGGGTCGCGGTCGGACGCCTGTCCGACCTGAACCCCGCCGCCGCGCTACGCGGTGGCCGCGACGTCGACCGCGCGGCTCCGCAACGCCCAGGAGATCGTCTCGCCTTCGGCGGCGACCAAAAGTGCATTCGGTGTGGCATTTGTCACAGCGCGGATGCCCGGCGCCGCACACCATTCCTTCGATGTCGACCGAACCGCCCGGCCCTCAGCCACCGGCTGAACCTCATGATGCGCACGATAAATGCTCGCGTCGGTGGCGCCGGGACGGGGCGGCGCAGCCACCGTTGGACCCGACCGCACCGTCGGACCGTCCCGGCGAGCAGCCGCAGGACCGTGCCATGACAGACCTTGCCCCGTCGCCCTGGGACGCGATGACCGTTGTCTTCTGCCTGGTTATCGTCATGTGGGCGTTCATCTTCGTCGCCGCGACGTCGCAGGGCTTCATGCGCGATC
>JAZFQW010000223.1:0-5780 GCA_036445335.1 Alphaproteobacteria bacterium
CGCCGTCGCGTCGGCTCGCGCCGATCAGCCGCTCGACCGCCGCCGTCGCCTCGTCGTCGAGGCCCGACGTCGGCTCGTCGAGCAACAGCACGCGCGGGCGCAGCAGCAGGGCGCGGACCAGGCCTAGGCGCTGCCGTTCTCCGGTCGACAGGCGTTGGATCGACCAGTCGCGGCACGCCGTCGGCAGGCCGAGGGATTCGGCCAAGGGCGCCGCCGCGGCCCAGTCGGCGAAGTGCGCGCCGACGGCATCGTCCCACCAGCCCGGATCGGCCGGAACGAACGTCACCATGCGGCGCCACCGCGGTGCCGGCATCGCCGCGCGGTCGCGACCATCGAGCGTCACCGTTCCGTCGTTCGGATCGAGGTCGGCGACCGCCCTCAGCAGCAGCGTCTTGCCGGCGCCCGACGGGCCGCGGACCGCCAGGCACTCGCCGCCGGCGAGGTCGAACGACACCGGCCCAAGGCCGGGTCTGCAGAGGTCTCGGACCGAGAGCATCGCTGTCGTGACCGGACAGGCTCCTAGCGCACCGGGTTCTCGGGACCGCGGCCGCGGAAGGCGTCGATGAATGCCGCCGTGGTGGTGGCGTCGAAGCGCTCGAGCCTGAGCTCCTTGCGCCACGCGGTCAGCACCACCGCTTCGCCCAGATCGGGCGCCGGCGTGACGACGATGCCGTCCCATTGGCCGCCGTACAGGCCGACCCAGTCCTTCAGCGTCGCCAGCACGTCGTCGCCCGGCTGGTCGTAATGGATGACGATGTTGCCGTGTTCCAGTGCGTGCACCAGCCGGGTCGGAGGCTGCGGCGCGGCATGGAATCCCGCATCGGTCCAGACCGGTTCGTGCGGTCCCGAGGTCGCAAAGGGGCTGCGATAGCGATGGCTTTCTCCCGATTGCAGATGGGTCCGGCCGTCGTCCGCCGTGGTCCGGACGTCCGCCAGCGCCGGCCGCCCGGTCGCCGCCAGATCGTCGAACGATTGCCGCTCGCCGGCGGCCCGCCACCAATAGCCGGCGGCGCCGATGACTGCCACGGCGACGACCCCGATGGCGACATATCGGCCGGTGCGGCGCGCCGGCGGCTTGGCCTCGCCGCGATGGCTCGCGGCACCGGATCGCTTGCGCCTCCTGGTCTTCGATCTGGCCATCGCAACCCCGTGAAAGACGCCAGCGCCAGATCGCCCACGCCAGCGAATCCTGCGATCCCGTCTCCGACCTTCATGCCGGCTCGACGGTGGGCGGCGGGGTCGATATCGGAAATCGGGCGCGTGCGTTCAGGCGTGTCCGGCGTCCCCGGACAGCATCGCCGGGCTGACGCCCAATTTGGCGATCGCCCGTTCCCATTTCGTGGAGAGGTCCTGATCGAACAGGATGGCATCGTCCGGCGGCGCATTCAGCCAGCCGTTCGCCGTGATCTCGTTGTCCAGCTGGCCCGGCCCCCAGCCGGCGTAGCCGAGCGCCAGCAGGTGGTGCCTGGGACCATCGCCGCGGGCGATGGCGCGCAGGATGTCGATGGTCGCGGTCAGGGCGACGTTGTCGTCGACCACCATCGTCCCGTCGCGCCGAAAATCCGCCGAATGCAACACGAAGCCGCGGCCCGATTCGACCGGACCGCCGAAATGGACCCTCTGCTCGTCCGCCTCGTCGGCGGTTTCGATCTCCAGCTGCTCCAGCAGTTCGGGGAAGGTGATCTGGGGCATCGGCTTGTTCACCACCAGGCCCATGGCGCCTTCCTCGCTGTGCGCGCATACATAGATGACGGCACGCGCGAACCGAGGATCGGCCATGTTCGGCATGGCTATCAACAACTGCCCGGTAAGGTAGTGCGACTGGTCCGGCGGGTCCGACATGCTATGGTCAATTCCGTTGGAATATTCCGATCCACTCCAAGTTGACACGGAGTCCTGACGGAAATGTGACACCGCAACCGATAGCTTACCACATATATATCTACTGCTTCGCGACATTGCGCGGCACCGTTGTGTGACCATTCGAGACGGCCGAACCCAGCGACGCACCAGGAGAGTCGCCGACCGACATGATGCCCGTGACCCCAATGACTCGATCCGCGGCGGCCCTGGCCGCCGCCGCCACGGTCCTGCTGGGCGCGGCCGGTGCCGAGGCCGAGCGCGGCCGGTGGATCTCGCAGGAAATCTACGACGGCGAGTTCGTCGACGCGCGGATCGTCGCGGCGACCGATGGCGTCGGCGATCTGGCGGCCGTCCCGGCCGGTCTGCAGATCCGCTTGCCGGACGGCTGGAAGACCTATTGGCGGTCCCCCGGCGATGCCGGCCTGCCGCCGATCGTCGACTGGACCGGATCGGCCAACGTGGCCGAAGTCGGGATGGACTGGCCGGCGCCGCAACGGTTCACCCTGTTCGGCCTGGAGACCTTCGGCTACGAGCACGAGGTCGTCCTGCCGCTTTCGGTCACGCCGGTGCGACGGGGCGAACCGGTCGCGCTCGCCGGCCGCCTCGATCTGCTGGTGTGCAGCGAGATCTGCGTGCCGTCGACCTTCGATCTGGCGCTCGACATCCCGGCCGGCCCGGCCGGCGTCGATGCCGCCGCGGCCAATCTGATCGACCGGTTCGCCGCCCGCGTGCCGGGCGACGGGCGGGGATCGGGCCTGACCGTCGAGGCCGTCGCCGTGCTGCGCGACGGCGGCGGCGAGGTGCTGCGGGTGCGGGCGACCGCCCGCGAGCCGCTGACCGCGCCGGACATCTTCGTCGAGGCCGGGCCGTATTTCGCCTTTGCCGCGCCGCGGACCTCGCTCGCCGACGACGACCGGGCCCTGGTCGCCGACCTCGCGGTGACGCAGACGCCGGACGGCGCGCCGACGCTGCGCGGGCTGCCGGTGACGCTGACGGTGGTCGATGGCGACCGCGCGCTGGAATGGATCGGGACGGTCGCCGCCGCGCGACGGACCGGACCGCCACCGGTCGATGCGCGCGGTTTCGCCGCGATCCTGGCGCTGGCCCTGCTGGGCGGGCTGCTGCTCAATCTGATGCCGTGCGTGCTGCCGGTGCTGTCCATCAAGTTGCTGTCGGTGGTCGGCAAGGGCGGCCAATCGCCGCGGCGGGTGCGCATGAGCTTCCTGGCCTCGGCGGCGGGAATCCTCGCGTCGTTCCTGGTGCTGGCGGTCGCGTTGCTGGCGCTGAAGGAGGCCGGCGGCGCGGTCGGCTGGGGCATCCAGTTCCAGCAGCCGCTGTTCCTGGTCGCCATGGTGGTCGTGCTGACCCTGTTCGCGTGCAATCTGCTGGGCATATTCGAGATCTTGCTGCCTTCGGCGCTCGGCAATGCCGCCGCCAGGGTCGGCCACGGCGACAGCCTGTCGGGACATTTCGTCACAGGCGCCTTCGCGACGCTGCTGGCGACGCCGTGCTCGGCGCCGTTCCTGGGCACCGCGGTCGGCTTCGCCCTGTCGCGCGGCGCGCCGGAGATTCTGTCCGTCTTCACCGCGCTGGGCATCGGCCTGGCGCTGCCCTACCTGGCGGTCGCCGCGCTGCCCCGGCTGGCCACCCGGTTGCCGCGTCCCGGACCCTGGATGGTCACGCTGAAGCGCGTGTTGAGCATCGCCCTGGCGCTGACCGCGGTGTGGCTGCTGAGCGTGCTGGCGGCGCAGGTGACGCCGTTGACCGCCTATGTGGTCGGCGGGTTGATGGCGGCCATCGCCCTGCTGCTGTGGGGGCGCCACCGGCTCGATGGCGGGCCCCGCCTGGCCAGTGTTGCGGTCGCCGGAGTGCTGGCGCTCGCCGCCTTCGTCGCGCCGACTCAGTTCGATCGGCCGGGGCTCGGCGCCGTGGTCGCGGCGGCGTCCACTGCGACCGCTTGGGTGCCCTTCGACCAGGCGCAGATCGACCGCCGGGTGGCGGAAGGCAGCGTCGTCTTCGTCGACGTCACCGCCGACTGGTGCATCAGTTGCCAGGCCAACAAGGCGCTGGTGCTGAGCCGCGGCATGGTGGCCGAACGGCTCGGCGAGTCCGCGGTGGTGGCCATGCGCGCCGACTGGACCCGACCGGACGACCGCATCGCCACCTTCCTGGCCAGCCACGGCCGCTATGGCATCCCGTTCTACGTCGTGTACGGCCCGGCGATGCCGGACGGCATGCTGCTGCCGGAAATCCTCACCGAAGGCGTGGTGCTGACAGCGCTCGCGGAGGCTGGATAGCGGGGGTAAGCTCGACCCGGCGGGGCGGGCCGTCGGGCTCTCCCGATCTGGCCGGTCGGCCGCACTGCTCCATCAACACCAGTCCGGGGAGACCGATCACATGGCGATTCAGGTCGGCGACAAGATTCCATCGGTGGCGCTGAAGCATCTCGCCGCCGGCGGCATGGCCGAGATCACCACCGACGAGATCTTCAACGGCAAGAAAGTGGTGATGTTCGCGGTGCCGGGAGCGTTCACCCCGACCTGCTCGTCGATGCATCTGCCCGGCTTCATCGAATTCGCCGATGCCATCAAGGCCACGGGGGTCGATTCGATCGTGTGCATGGCGGTCAACGACCCGTTCGTCATGAAGGCGTGGGGCGAAAGCGTTGGCGCCGGCGACGCCGTGTTCCTGCTGCCCGACGGCAATGGCGAGCTGACGAAGGCCCTGGACCTGGAACTCGACGGCAGCGGCGCCGGCCTGGGCCGGCGCTCGAAGCGCTTCGCCCTGATAGCCGACGACGGCACCGTCACCAAACTCGCCGTGGAGGACGGCACCGGCCTGGACGTGTCCAGCGCCGAAAACATCCTGGCGGCGCTGTAGGCGGCGGGACGCGGGCGGTCGGGAAACAATACCGGTTCCGAAAAATACCGGGATCGAATCGGCTGACAGGCCGCACCCCCTCACCCAACCCTCTCCCCAAGGAGAGGGCTTCCGCCGCCAAGATCGGCGGTATTAGCCCTCTCCTCGGGGAGAGGGTTGGGTGAGGGGGGCGGCGTTCCGGTTAGTATCCGCCGCGGAGACCTGTGGGATCGGCAAAAAACCCCTCCGCGGACGGCCGGGGAGGGGTTTCCCATGTCAGCTATCGGCCGGCGTCAGCCGATCGGGCCGTCGTCGTCCTTGGTGATGGCGACGATCGACGGCCGCGGCGGCATGCCGTCGTCGAAGTCGGGCCAGCGCGTCGCCGGGTCCTCGAACGTCGACGCCCGCTCGAAGCCGGGATAGTCCTTGGCCCCGTCGGAGGCGACGTGCTGCACCGCGACGAACAGCGTCGTGTCGTCCGGCGTGAACCGGGGCCCGCACATCTCTGCGCCGATCGGCACGCGGAAGAACATCTTGCCGGTGCCGCGCAGGTCGCCGTCGGTTTCCAGCGCCCACACCCCGTCGGCGGTGCCGGTTCGGCTCCAGCCGCTGCCCTGGTCGGTGGAGATCCACAGCCGGCCGCGGCTGTCGACGGCGGCATTGTCGGGGGCGGCGAACCAGCCGTTCTCGCTGGTCGCCGGGTTCCATACCGCGCCGACCTCGGCGATCGACGGGTCGCCGCACTGGACCAGGATGTCCCAGTTGTAGGTCAGGGCGCCGTGGTCGCCGTCCGGCGGGCTCAACTCGACGATGTGGCCGAACCGGCTTTCCGCGCGCGGATTGGCGGCGTCGACCTGATCCGCGGTGCGCCGGCTGTTGTTGGTCAGCATGACGTAGACCTTGTTGGTCACTTCGTTGGGCTGCACGTCCTCGGGCCGGTCCATTGGCGTCGCGCCCAAGAGGTCGGCCGCCACCCGGGCCTCGATCAGCACGTCGGCCTGGCTGTTGAAGCCGTTCTCCGGCGTCAGCGGCCCGGTGCCGAACTCCAGCGGCATCCA
>JAZFQW010000224.1:0-8386 GCA_036445335.1 Alphaproteobacteria bacterium
GAACGGCAACTGGCCGCCAGCGTCGACGGGTCGCACGACGACCTCCGGTTCGGGCTCACCGAGGCCTATCTGGGCGCCCCGGCGGCGGACCAGCGGCTGTCGTTCTTCATCTACGGAAACGACGATCGCGGCGGCCGCGGCGCGGAATCGGGCCGGCTCGGCTTCGCCTACGACACCGCGATGCTGGCCGCCGGCGTCGACTACCGCGTCGACGACACCCTGCTGGTCGGGGTGATGTTCGGCGCCAGCGAAAGCGTCGCCGGCCTCGATGGCGGCGCCGGCGGGATCGCGCTCGACAGCAATGCCTTCACCGTCTACGGCAGCCTGACCAGCGACGGCTGGTACGCCGACGCCACCGCGGGCATGAGCTTCGACGACTACGGCACGATCACCCGCACCACCGGGTCCACCCTGTTCCCGGTGGCCCGCGCCGACACCGAGGGGACCACCCGGTTCGCCACGCTGGACGGCGGCTACACCTTCGAGGCGGGCGCCTTCAGCGTCGGGCCGACCGCCGGCGTGCACTATGCGCGCAGCGCGATCGACGGCTATCGCGAGGCGGGCGCCGGGCCGCTGAACCTGACGGTGCGCGACCAGGTCGACGAGTCGATGATCGGCAGCATCGGGGTGCGCGGCGCGACCCGGTTCGAGAGCGGCCTGGGCACCGTCGTGTCGCAGGTCCACCTGTCGTTCGAGCACGAGTTCCAGGACAACGACCACCGCGTCGCGGTCAGCCTGCCCGGCGCCGGGTCGACCAGCCTGACGGCCGACCGGTCCGATGGCGACGTGCTCAGGTTCGATGCCACCGTGGGCATCCAGTTCGACGACCACGTGATGGGCCTGGTCGACTACGACGCGGCGATCGGCCAGCGCGGCGGCGACGATCACGCGGTGTTCGCCCGCATCAAGTTCGACTTCTGATCCGGGCATCGCCGTGGCGGACAAGCCTCATGCCCGAGTGGCCGGAGCCGCCGACCGGCGATCCGGCGGAGAGGAGCCGCGCCGGCCGAGGCCGCGCCGGGGCCTCCTCTCCGCCGCCCTTGCCTGCCTGTTTCTGGTCGTCGGCAGTCAGGCCCAGGCCCAAAGCGGTCAACAAACCCGCGCGGTTCAGGACGCCCTGCACGGATACATCGCCGCCTTGGCGGACCGCCGCGGCGGCGACGTCATCCGCCTGATCAGCCGCAACAGCCTGGCCTATTACGGCGACATGCAGACGCTCGCGCTGCTTGGCAGCCCCTCCGACATCGCGGCGCTGCCCATGCTGCTCGACCGGTTCCTGGTGTTGAGCCTGCGGCACCATTTCCCCACCGCCGAGCTGGCCGCCTTTTCGCCCGAGCAATTGGTGACGAGCGCCGTGCGACGGGGCCTGATGCAGGTCGACGGGCTGCGGGCGTTCGGCATCGGCGGCGTCGACCTTCGCGGCGACGAGGCCATGGCCGCGCTGACCCTTGACGGGAGAGCGACCCCGTTCCGCATCCGTTTCGTGCGCGAGGACGGTTGCTGGCGGCTGGACCTCCGCTCGATCGCCATACTCGGCGAACCCGCGATTCGCAACGTCGTCGCCGCCCTGCGGGTCGACGAAAACGAGGCCCTCAGGATCTGGCTCGAGATCAGCACCGGCGTACCCATCGGCCCCGAGATCTGGCAGCCGGCGACCGCCGTAGGCCGATGACCACAGAGCGGCCGCAACAGGAGCCCACCATGGAGTCACAGGCAACAAACCGGCATCGCCCGATCGTCCGCGGGATCCGGGCGCTGGCGCTGACCCTCGCCGTGACCATCGCCGGCACCCTGGCCGCCGGCTGCACCCAGACCAGGTCCTTCGTCGGCGGTGACCTCGCGCCGCGGTCGGGCGATGCCGCCCGAGTGCTGCTGATGCCGCTGGACGTCGAACTCGCCGAATTCACCGCGGCCGGCCTGGTGGAGCCGAAGGCGGCGTGGACGTCGGTGGCGGAGGCCAACGTCGACCGGTCTCTGGCCGCGCTATTGCATGAGCGCGGCGCGGACCTGGTGCGCTATCGGTCGCCCGACGGGACCGGGCCGGCCGAAGACCCGCATGCCCAGTTGATCGAACTCCACGAGACGGTCGGCCTGTCGATCCTCATGCATCAGTACAACTCGCTGCTCCTGCTGCCGACGAAAGAGGACAATTTCGACTGGAGCCTGGGCGTCGAGGCAGCGCGGCTTCGCTCTGGCTGCGACTGCGACTATGCCCTCTTCGTCTATTTCCGCGACAGTTTCTCAAGCGACGGGCGCGTAGCGATGATTGTCCTCGGCGCGCTGGGCGGCACTGCCGTGACCGGCGGCATCCAGGTCGGCTTCGCGTCCCTAGTGGATCTTCGCGACGGCGACATCGTCTGGTTCAACCGCCTGACCAGCCAGACCGGCGACCTGAGGCAGCCCGACGGGGCCCGGCACGCGGCGGAGCTCCTGCTTTCCGAGTTCCCGCTATGAGAACGCCTCGGAACGTCGTGGCGTCGGCGCTGGCCTCGTTGCTGTGGACGGCGTGCGCCGCAGGCGGCCCGGTGGCCGACCTTTCGCCGGGCCAGCGGCCGGCGCTGGACACCGACGAGGCCGGCCTGTGGATGCAGATGGACAGGATCGAGGCGGACCTTCGGACATCGGGTCGGGTGGTGCGCGATCCGGCGCTCAACGCCCACGTGCGCGACATCGTGTGCCGACTGGCGCCCGAGCACTGCCGGTTCGTTCGGGTGTACGTCGTCCAGGCGGCGGACTTCAACGCCAGCATGGCGCCCAACGGCGCGATGTCGGTCTGGACCGGACTGCTCCTGCGGGTGGAGAACGACGCGCAGCTGGCCTATCTGCTGGGCCACGAGCTGGCGCACTATCTGCGTCGTCACTCGGTGCAACGCTGGAGGGCCATGCACGCCAGCACCGACGCCGCCACGGCGTTCTCCATGGTCACCGCCGTGGCCGGCGTGGGGCTCGTCGGAGTCGCCGCCCAGCTGGCGACGCTGGACGGCATCTTTGCATTCTCCCGCGACCAGGAACGCGAGGCCGACCTGATCGGCTTCGAGATGATGGTCGATGCGGGCTACGATCCGCGCCAGGCGGCGGCGGTCTGGCGGGCGCTGATCGCCGAGCTGGAGGTCGCCGAGGAGGGCGCCCAGCCGATCTTCTTTGCCAGCCATCCGGCCGCCGAGGAACGCCTGGAGGCGCTGGCGGCGCGGGCCGACGCGATGCCGGCGCCGCAGGGACGGGCCTCCCACGACCGCCACGACGCGGTCACCGAGCCGTACCGCGCCGCGTGGCTGAGGGACGAGTTGCGGCAACGCGACTTCGCCCGGGCGCAAGTGCTGCTGCGCCGGCTAATCGACCGCGGCGGCGACCTCGGGGACCTCTATTACTTCGAGGGCGAGCTGTACCGTCTGCGCGGCGACGAAGGCGACGACGCGAAGGCGGCGGACGCGTACGAAGCCGCGCTGGAAACCGGAACCGCGCCGCCGGAGACCTACCGGTCCCTGGGGCTGGTCTATTGGTCCGTCGGCCGCCTCGACGACGCGCGGCTGGCATTCGAAGACTATCTCCGGGCGCGCCCGGACGCCGACGACCGCCTGATGGTCGAGGCCTACCTCCAGCAGTTTTGAGGAGCACGGGGATGAGACACCTGCCCGCCCTACTCGCCTTGTCGATCGCCTTGGCCGCCTGTTCCATCCACACCCTGGTGGACGAGAACACGCGCCAAAGTATTGCCGGGCGCTACTCCGTCGACCCGCAGGTCGCCTGGAGCAGGGTCAACCAGGGCGGCGTCGAGCTGTGGACCGTCGACGGACCGGCCCTGGAGTCGATCCGCTTCTACCCGGGGCTGCGCGACGGCGAAACCTTCATGACCGCTCGCGATCGAACCGAGCTACCGGCCTTCAGGGCCGACATGCAGGCCAGCGAAATCATGGAGTTCGTCGTCGACAGCATCGCCCGCGCCGGGGCCGGTCAGGTGCAAGCGACCGGCCTGCGTCCGATGAATTTCGGCCCCCTGCCCGGATTTCGATTCGAGCTGTCGTACCTCACGGACAACGGGCTGGAGATGCAAGGCCTTGTCGCCGGCGCCGCCACCGATGGCGAGCTGCACCTGATCGTCTATAGCGGCGCCAGCCTGTACTACTTTCCAAAATACGAGGATGACGTCGAGCGGATCATCGACTCGATCGAAATGCTGTGACGGCCGCATGGCCGTCAGTGCGTATCGGTCACGGTCAGGACGGGGCCCTCGCCCAGTGACCGGATGATCGTATCGGCGTTGTCGAACAGCGCCTCGAACTCGGCGCGCTCGAACACTCCGATCTTCGTTTTCCAGCGCTCGCGGTCGGTGGTGGAGCCCAGGTATTGGCACAGGATACGGGTCGCGAACGGCTCGCCGTCGTCCGACGAGGTCTGCAGGCACAGGCCCGGAAGGTAGCTGAAGTTCCGCGACAACGGTTCGTCCAGAACGATGTGCTTCAGCTCTGCGTCATGGTGGCCGGTGAGATAGATCCGCCCGTTCCGGGTCACCGCCAAGCCGATGATGACATAGCTGCGCGGGCTCTGGTCGATCGGATCGGGGTATTGGATGAGTTGGGTGAAGCGCGCCAGCGGGTAGTCTTCCTGGATGATGTGCAGCCAGGACACCAGGATCCTCGACGGGCTGTAGGTCCGACGGAAGCACAGATAATAGCCGCAGTACCAATCGAAGACCTTGGCCACGTCCTCATTGGAGACCGGCAGGATGCTGCGGATCCGCTCGATCGGTGCATGCGTCACGGCCGAATTGTCGGGCGAATCGGGCCGCAGGTGCGGGTGCGCCCGCCAAAACCGGTACAACCGTCCGAGAATCGCGTTGTCGGGCCGAACGCTCTTGCGACTGGCGAAGTTCCGCAGCGAATATTCGGGAACGCCTGACTCTTCCGCGATCTCGCGGTAGCGCATGCCGAAGCGTTCGCGCGCGACGTGCAGCATCGACCGCAGCGCTTCGACATCGTCGGCGCTGAGTTTCGAGCCGATCTCGCGGTCCGACAGGGACGGGTCGATGCGGTCCATGGAACGGCCCCGGTTCTGACGACGGGTTACAGATTACCCGGACCGACTCAAGGCCGGTATGTGAATCGGGGTGCCGTCAGGTCCGCTCCCGGATTCGCCAGTGCGCCTCGCCGCTGTCCAGCGTCCATTCGATCAGCCGGCGCATCACTTTGCCCAGCGAGTCGTCAAACGCCATGACGATGGACCCGATCCTGTTGTCGGCCGCTATGGTCGTCGCCTCGAAGTTGGTCCCGGCGATGATGGTGCGGCCGATCGTTTCCACCAGCTTGGCGTTGATGCGGACGCGGACGGTCGGCGCGACGAGGGTCACGCCTTCTGCATACTCGGCCTGAAACTCGCGCAGCTCGGTCTTCAGCAGGTAGTTGGCCCGCAGGCCGATCGATTCGCGGCCGACCGAGACGATGCGGCCGGAATTCTCGAAGCTCTCGACGATCAGCGTTTGCGTCATCTGCGGCGCCCGGTCGGTCCACGCCACGTCGGCAAAATAATCCAGCGTGAGCGGCGAGCTTTGCAACGCGATGCGCAGCGAATCGAGCCCGGCGGCGGCGACCGGCGGCTCGACCAGAAGCTGCCACTCCACGGTCGGCAGATTGTCGCGGAACGTGCTCTTCGGCGTCAGGGTGTACAGTTGCGGCGGCACCCGCAGCGCCGCCAGGCCGCAGCCGGTCAACGCCGCCGTCGCGCCCGCCAAGGAAAGCCGCGCCACCTGGCGGCGGGACCACCGCGTCGATTGCTTCATTCCACTCTCACCCCTTGATCGGAACTGCCGAACAGGAACTGGGCCGGGTCGTTCTCGATCCTGACCGCCACCCGCGACAGGTTGTTCGCCAGGGTCCGCAGCTCCTGGACCATCAGCGTGAACTCATTGATACCGCTGTTGGTGAATTCGCGCACCCCCGGCCGGTTCTCGCGGATCAGCACGGTGGCCTGGTCCGCGGCGCGGGTGAACGCCTCCGCCAGATCGCGAATGTCGGCGCCGGTCAGCACCAGCTCGTCGTTGACCGACCCCAGGGTCGTGTCCAACCGGTCGCTCAGCCGCGCGGCGTCGACCCGGATCTCCGCCACCAGGCCGTCGACATTGGTGGCCACGCTGTCGATCCGCTCGATCAGCCGGTTGATCTCCTCCACCCGCTCCGAGAAGGCCTGGGTCAGGGTGTCGATGTTGTTCAGGATGTTGCTCATCGCCTGCTGGTTTTTTTCCGTCACGAAGGCGGCGGCGGCTTCGGTCAGGCGGGTGGCGCTTTGCAGCAGGTCCGGAATGCCCTCAATCACCGCCGCCAGCGACGACGGCTGTGACTCGATGACCGGCAATGCCTGCCCCGGCTGCGCCCGCAGCGGCCCGTCGCCCTGCATGCCGCCGACGATTTCGACGAACGACCCGCCGGTGATCCCCTGCAGGGCGAGCCGCGCGATGCTGCTGGTGACGATCGGCGTGCCCCGGGCGACGTCGACGGTCACCTGTATCCGCTCGACGTTGGTGGGGTCGATCCGAATATCCGACACCGTGCCGACGGGAACGCCGCGATAGCGCACCGCGCTGCCGACCTGCAGCCCGGTCACCGAGTCGGTGAACAGGATCAGATAGCGGTCGAACTCCCGGTCGATGCTGACTTTTCCGAGCCAAGTTGCGAAGACGATCAGACCGGCCGCGACGATCAGCACGAAGCTGCCCACCGCGACATAGCTTGCCTTGGTCTCCATTCACATTGCCTCAGCTTGCCTTGCCGTCGGCCGCGTGGCGGGCGGCGCGCCCGCGCGGCCCGTGGAAATATTCCCTGATCCAAGGAATATCGACCTTCAGCAGGTTGTCCATGGTGTCGACGATCACCCGCTTGTCGATCAGAACCGCGATACGGTCGCAGATCGCGCCCAGGCTGTCGAGGTCGTGCGTGACCATCATTACGGTGAAATTCAAGCTTTTCTGCAGATTGCCGATCAGCTCGTCGAACGCCGCGGCGCCGATCGGATCGAGCCCCGCGGTCGGCTCGTCGAGGAAAACAATCTCAGGGTCGAGCGCCAGCGCGCGCGCCAGTCCGGCCCGCTTGCGCATGCCTCCCGACAGCTCCGACGGGTATTTCGCGCAGGCGAACCGCGGCAGCCCCACGATGCCCACCTTCACGCTGGTGATCTCATTGATCAGGTGCTGCGGCAGATCGGTGAATTCCCTGATCGGCACCTGGATGTTCTGACCCACCGTCAACGAGCTGAACAGGGCGCCGTCCTGGAACAGTACGCCCCAGCGGCGCATCACCGCCTTGCGCTGCCGGTCGCCCAGCCTGGTGACGTCGCGCCCGAACACCTCGATCGACCCGGCCGCCGGCCGGTTCAGCCCGATTATGGTGTTCAGCAGCACCGACTTTCCGGTGCCCGATCCGCCTACCACGCCCAGCACCTCGCCGCGCCGCACATCCAGGTCCAGATTGTCGTGGACCACCTGCTGGCCGAACTGGTTGCGCAAGCCGCGCACCCGGATCACCACGTCGTCGACGGTGCGGTCCGGCGCGGCCTGCGGTCGGGGTGTATCGGGCGGCGCCATCGCTCAATACCCCAGATTGGCGAACAGGATCGAGAACAGCGCGTCGAGCACGATCACCAGAAAGATCGATTCGACCACCGACTTTGTCGTCAGGCGGCCGACGCTTTCGGCACTGCCGCCGACCTTCAGTCCTTCGTAGCAGCCGACCATGGCGATTGTGAACGCGAACACCGGCGCCTTGATCAGGCCGACCCAAAGGTGGCTCAAGTCGACCGCCGACCGCAGCTGCGCCATGAACTGCCCGAAGCTGATGTCGAGGACGAAAAAGCTCATCAACGCGCCGCCGACCAGGGCGACGATGTCGGACATGAAGCCCAGCAGCGGCAGCGTGATCATCAGCGCCAGCACCCGCGGCAGCACCAGCCGTTCAATCGGGTCGATGCCGATGGTCTCCATCGCGTCGACCTCCTGGTTGACCTTCATCGTGCCGATCTGCGCGGTGAAGGCCGAGCCGGACCGGCCGGCGACGACGATCGCGGTGATCAGTATGCCCAGCTCGCGCAGCACCGACACACCCAGCAGGTTGACCACGAACAGCTCGGCGCCGAACCGCTGAAGCTGCAACGCGCCCTGGTAGGCCATCACGACGCCGATCAGGAATGACAGCAGCGCGACGATCGGCATCGCGTTCAGGCCGGTCTGCTCCATGTGATAGACCATCGAGGTCAGCGGCAACCGCGACGGCCGCGCCAGCACGCCGGCGATTCTGGCGATCAGCATACCGAAGAAGCCGATCAGGTTGAGGCATTCGGCGCCGACGTCGAACACCGTCTTGCCGACACGATTGACGATCTCGACGATTTTCGGCGGCCCCGG
>JAZFQW010000225.1:0-2705 GCA_036445335.1 Alphaproteobacteria bacterium
CACTTGACGGACGTGGTATGATAGGTTGATAGTCATACCACAAACCGGAGTCAGTCCGGCGTAGCGTAGAACGGGGCGGCATCGCCATGCAGCGCGAGATCATCCGCCGCCGCAAGCTCCACGAGGAGGTCGCGGCGCGACTGGAATCGCTGATCCATTCCGGCCAGTTCGCGGTCGGCAGCAAGCTGCCGTCCGAACGCGACCTGATGGGGCGCTTCGGCGTCGGCCGGCCGGCGGTGCGCGAGGCGCTGCTGGCGCTGGAGCGGATGGGGCTGGTGGCGATCAGCAGCGGCGAGCGCGCGCGGGTCACCAAGCCGACGCCGGAGGTGCTGGTCGGCCAGCTGGCGGGCGCCGCGCGCAACCTGCTGTCGCAGCCCGAGGGCATACGGCATTTTCAGGAGGCGCGGCTGTTCTTCGAGACCGGCCTGGCGCGCCTCGCGGCTGAGCACGCCGACACCGCCGACATCGCCGCGCTGCGCCAGGCGCTGACGGCCAACCGGGCGGCGCTGGGCGACATGCCGGCGTTCGAGCGCACCGACGTGGCGTTCCACTACGAGCTGGCGCTGATCTCGCGCAACCCGATATTCACCGCGCTGCACCAGGCGATGGTCGAATGGCTGACCCGGCAGCGCACCGTGTCGCTGCGCGGCGACGGCGTCGACCGGCTGGCCTATCGCAGCCACCGGCGCATCTGCGAGGCGGTCGCCGCCGGCGCGCCCGACCGGGCGGAAGCGGCGATGCGCCAGCACCTGCTTGAGGTCGCCGATCACTACTGGAAGAATGTCGAGGGGGACACTTAAGATGGATGGGTTCGTCGTCCTGGCACGGTTCGACCTCAGGCCCGGCACCGGCGCGCTGTTCCAGCGACTGGTGCTGGACAACGCCCGCGCCTCGGTGCGCGACGAGCCGGGCTGCCGGCGTTTCGACGTGCTGAGCCCGCGCGACGGGGCCGATCGTGCGACGCTGTACGAGATCTACGACGACGCCGGCGCCTTCGCCGCGCACAAGGCGACGCCGCACTACGCGGCGTTTCGCGACGCGACCAAGGATTTGGTCGAGGCGCTGGTCGTCGAGGAGTACGATTTGACCGAGAACGCGGCGGGTTGAACCCCGCGCAGCCAGGGGAGGGCGCGATATGGCCGGCCACGGCCTGAAACGGATGGCGGCGACGAAGGACCTCAAGCTCGGCCATTTCATCGTCGAGTTCGCCACGCCCGGCATCGGCCAGATCCTCAAGGCGGCGGGCTGCGACTTCGTGCTTTTCGACACCGAGCACAGCGGCTTCGGCTACGAGACCATGAAGAGCGCGCTGCGCTACATGCAGGCGGCCGAGCTGCCGACCATCGTGCGCGTGCCGTCGAAGGAATACCACCACATCGCCCGCGCCGCCGACATGGGCGCCGAGGGCATCATGCTGCCGATGGTCGGGACCGCCGACGAGGCGCGGCATATCCTCGACTGCATGAAGTACACCCCCGCCGGCCATCGCGGCGTCGCCCTGCAGGTCGCCCACGACCGCTACCGGCCCGGCCCGGTGCTGGACAAGCTGGCCGCCGCCAACGAGTTCACGACGCTGTTCGCGCAGATCGAGACCCGCGAGGGGGTGGACAACGCCGACGCCATCGCCGCGGTCGACGGGGTCGACTGCCTGTGGATCGGCCATTTCGACCTCAGCGCCTCGCTGGGCATCCCCGGGCGGTTCGACCACCCCGAATTCCTGGCCGCCATCGCCACGGTCGCCAAGGCGTGCAAGAAGCGCAAGAAGGCGCTGGGCCGGCTGGTGCCGACGGCCGACGACGGCGTTGCGCTGTACAAGGGCGGCTTCGACTTCATCTGCTATTCCGGCGACGTGTGGGTGCTGCTGGGCGCTCTGAGCGAGGCGCTGGCCGACATCCGCCGGCGCGTCGACCCGGCGAAGAAGAAGGGCCCGAAGGCCAAGGCCGCCGGCAAGGGGAGAAAAAAATGAGCACATTCCGGGTCGCGCTCAGCGGCGACTTCAAGCGGCCGGACGGCAGCCCGGCGTTTCCGGTCTTCGACCTGTCGCCGCTGCGCGACAATCCGGACGTCGAGGTCGCCTACGTCAAGGCCGAGGGCGCGATCGCGGCGGCCGACATGGCGGGGTTCGACGCGCTGATCCTGCTGGGCGCCCGGTTTGCACGGGAAAGCTTCCCCGGCGACGGGCGCCTGGCGGCGGTCGCGCGCTTCGGCGTCGGCTACGACAATGTCGACATCGGCGCGTGCACCGACAACGCCTGCGCGGCGGTGATCACGCCGGACGGCGTGCGCCGCCCGGTCGCGGTCGCGATCATCACCTTGATGCTGGCCCTGACCGGCAAGCTGATGGTCAAAGACCGGCTGACCCGGCGGGGGCCGGACGGCTGGGCCCAAAGGAGCGACCACATGGGTGTCGGCCTGGTCGGCAAGACGCTGGGGTCGCTGGGCATCGGCAATATCGGGGCGGAGCTGTTCCGCCTCGCCACGCCGTTCGACATGAACTTCATCGCCCACGATCCGTACGCCGATCCCACCGTCGCGGAGGCGCTGGGCATCCGGCTGGTCGGCATCGACGCGCTGTTCGCCGAGGCCGAAGTGCTGAGCGTCAGCTGCCCGCTGAACGAAGAGACGCGGCACATCGTCAACGCCCAGCGCCTCGCCCTGATGAAGCCGACGGCCTACCTGATCAACACGTCGCGCGGGCCGGTCGT
>JAZFQW010000226.1:0-2595 GCA_036445335.1 Alphaproteobacteria bacterium
ACCACCGGCACGCCCGTCAGCGCGACGGCCACGGCGATCATCCGTCCGGTCCGCATGGTCATGGCCCACCTCCAATTCGCATTTTCATAAAACGCTAGCATTTACCCCGCTCCGGCGTAAGCGCCTAGCCCGCACTTCTCATACTGGCCACGGCCTGCGTCGCGTCCGGGCGGTCCGAGCCGCCAGGAGAAGGCCGAAGACCGTAGCAACGCTACGGTCTAGGCGTTCGACGCAGCGGGCGGGCCGCCTGGACGCGACCCGGAGGGCGGCGCTGTCGCGCCGACAGGGGGCGTCACGCCGCTTGCCCGATGCGACGGCATCGCGCCGCCGGCCTACGCGTCCCTCAGGGTGACGACGACCGGGGTGTGGTCGGACGCCTTCGGCTTGGCCCGCGGCATCCGGTCGATCTCGCACGCCTCGAGGCGGTCGGCGGCCTGCGGCGACAGCAGGTGGTGGTCGATGCGGATGCCGTTGTCGAGGTCCCAGGCGCGGCGCTGATAGTCCCAGAACGAGTAGGCGCCGCCGCCGGTGTGCAGCGCGCGGTAGGCCTCGGTCACGCCGAGATTGAGGATGGCGCGGAACCGCCGCCTCGTGTCCAGCCTGAACAGCGCGTCGTCGGCCCAGGCGGCGGGGTCGTAGCAGTCCTCGTCGGCCGGTATGACGTTGTAGTCGCCGCCCAGCACGAATGCCTGCTCGGTCTCCAGCAGGGCCTCGACATGGCCGCGCAGGCGGTCCATCCAGGCCAGCTTGTAAGGGTACTTCGGGCCGTCCGTGGGGTTGCCGTTGGGCAGGTAGATCGAGGCGACACGCAGGTCGCCGACCTCCGCCTCGACATACCGCGCCTGGTCGTCGTCGGGATCACCTGGCAGGGCGGTCGCCGTCACCGCCAGCGGCCGCCGGGACAGGATCGCGACGCCGTTGTAGCTCTTCTGCCCGGCCACCGCGACGCTGTAGCCCAGGTCCTCGATCTCGGCCTGCGGAAACCCGGCGGCCTCGCATTTGAGCTCCTGCAACAGCGCGATGTCGGGCCGGGCCGACCCGAGCCACTCCAGCACGTTGGGCAGCCGGGCCTTGACCGAATTCACGTTCCAGGTCGCGATGGTGACCATGGGGCAGGGCGTCCAGGGGGGCGGTATCGGGTCCGGCCCCCATCTTGCCCTGATTTGCGGGCGGCGGCCACCGCCCTCCGCTCAGATCGCGAACGAGCTGCCGCAGCTGCAGGACGAGGTGGCGTTGGGGTTCCTGACCTGGAACGAGGCGCCGATCAGCTCCTCGACATAGTCGATCTCGGCGCCCGCCAGCAGGTCGAGCGAGACGTCGTCGATGACCACCCGGACGCCGTCGCGCTCGAAGGTCAGGTCGTCTTCGCGCACCGTGTCGTCGAAGCTGAAGCCGTACTGGAAGCCGGAGCAGCCGCCGCCCGAAACCGCGACCCGCAGCATCAGCCCTTGGCCGTCCTCGGCCTTCATCAGCTCGGAGATGCGCCTGGCCGCCGTCGCGCTGATCGCCAGCGGACGCCGGTCGCCGGTGGTTCCTGCCGCGATGTCGGTCACTTGGGCGTCCTCACTCGTGCGATCCACAACGATATACTGCCACGTCCTTGATGTAGGAAGAAGGCGCCGGTTGTGAAAGGGCGGATCGATACGACGCAGACCGTGGTCAGTACGGGAAATGCGGGTTACCCTCCGCGGCCGATGCTAGCGCCCTACGCCTGCCGACCCGAGGACAGCCGCGGCCGGCTCCACGACGAGCCGGAAAGCCCGACGCGCTCGCCGTTCCAGCGCGACCGCGACCGCATCATCCATTCCGGCGCGTTCCGCAAGCTCAAGCACAAGACCCAGGTCTTCGTCTTCCACGAGGGCGACTATTATCGCACCCGGCTGACCCACAGCCTTGAGGTGGCGCAGATCGCGCGGTCGCTGTCGCGCTGCCTGGGGCTGAACGAGGATCTGGCGGAGGCGGTCGCGCTGGCCCACGATCTGGGGCACACCCCGTTCGGCCACGCCGGCGAGGAGGCGCTGAACGCGGCGATGGCCGACCATGGCGGCTTCCGGCACAACGACCACACCTTGCGCATCCTTACCTGGCTGGAGCAGCGTTACGCCGAATTCGACGGGCTGAACCCCACCTGGGAGACGCTGGAAGGCATCGCCAAGCACAACGGCCCACTGCTGCCGCTCGGCCCCGGCGACGCGCTGCCGCAGACCATCGCCGCGATCCAGCAGGCGTGGGACCTGGACCTCGACAGCCAGCCGTCGGCCGAGGCGCAGATCGCGGCGCTGGCCGACGGGATCGCCTACAACAACCACGACATCGACGACGGTCTGCGCGCCGGGCTGTTCACGATCGACGACCTCGACGCGGTGCCGATCGTGGGCGACCTGTTCGCCGAGGTCGACCGGCGCTATCCCGGTCTGGAGCAGCGCCGGCTGATCCACGAGTCGATTCGCCGGTTGATCGACCGCATGGTCAACGACGTGCTGGCCGAGACGCGTGCCCGGCTGGACGCGCTGGCGCCGTCGTCGCCCGACGATGTCCGCCGGGCGGCGACCCCGGTGGTCGGCTTCGGCGAGGCCATGCGGCGCCACGATCGAG
>JAZFQW010000227.1:0-6432 GCA_036445335.1 Alphaproteobacteria bacterium
CTGCCCACGTCGATTTCGCCGGACTGGCGGCGGCGGCGCGGCAGGCCGGCGCGGCGGCCCACGGCCCGGTCGCACAGGGCGCGTGGCTGGACCGTCTGGGCATCGCCGGGCGCGGGGCGGCGCTCAAGGCGAGTGCGAGCCCGCGCCAGGCGGCGGACATCGATGCCGCTTTGGCGCGCCTGACCGCGCCCGAGGCCATGGGCACGCTGTTCAAGATCATGGCGATCGCCGATCGCCGCCTCGGCGTGCCGGCCGGTTTCGACGCCCCGGGCCAGGCATGATTCTGCTCGACCCGCTGACCCGCATCGCCGGCATCAGGCACGGCTTCTTCACCCGCGCCGGCGGCGTGAGCGAGGGCATCTACGCGTCCAAGAACTGCGGCTTCGGGTCGGGCGACACGGCGGCCAACGTCGCCCGGAACCGGGCCCGCTGCATCGTCGAACTGGCCAGCGGCAGCGCCACCCTGGTCACCGCGTATCAGATCCACAGCGCCGAGGCGGTCACGGTGACCGCCCCGTGGCCGGCGGACGCGTCGCCGCGCGCCGATGCCCTGGTTACCGACCGACCCGGCATCGCGCTGGGCATCCTCACCGCCGACTGCGCGGCGGTGCTGATGTGCGACCCCGGGGCCGGGGTGGTGGGCGCCGCCCACGCTGGGTGGAAGGGCGCCCAGTCCGGCGTCCTGGAGTCGACCGTGGCGGCGATGGCGGAGCTTGGCGCCGAGGCGCCGCGTATCGTGGCCGCCGTCGGCCCGTGCATCGCCCAGCAATCCTACGAGGTCGGGGCGGAATTCCGCGCGCGTTTCGTCGCGGCCGACCGCGACAGCGACGCCTTCTTCGCCGCCGGCGGCCGGGCCGGGCACGCCCAGTTCGACCTCAGGGGCTATGTCGTCGGCCAACTCGACCGGCTGTGCGTGGCGCAGACCGACGCCGCCGACAACGACACGGCGACCGAGGAAGACTGGTTCTTCAGCTACCGGCGCGCCACCCTGCGCGGAGAGGGCGATTACGGCCGCTGCCTCTCGGCCATCGTGATCGACTCCTGACTCGTCCGCCAGCCCGCATTTCTCACGCTGACCACGGTCTGCGAGATGCCGGTTAACCCGCCGATAACCGGGCGGTCGGTATTCTGTCTCCGGTATTTGCCGGTGAAGGGTCGGGCATGGTTGCTGTCGCCGTCGGGTCGGTGATCGGCGTCGCGGCGGGCGGTCGTCACGGCGTGGTCGTGGACGCCCGCGCAGTCGGCGACGACCGGACCGGCCGGCAGACATATGCCGTGCGGATCCGCACCACCGAACCGGACGCCACTACCGATCGGCACACCGCCGCCTCCACCCCCGGCGCGCCGGCCGCGATGTCGCCCGGCGTGGCCCTTGGCCAGCCGATCGAGTCCGCCGGCTCGCGGCGCGCCGAGCAGGCCGCGGCGCGAACCCCCGACCGGCTATCACCGGGCGAGAGGCGGGTGGTGGAACGGCTGCGACAACGCGACGCACAGGTGCGGCAGGAGGAAACCGCCCATGCCGCCGGCGCGGGATCACTGGCCGGGCCGATTTCCTATGCCTACCAGCGCGGTCCGGACGGCCGTCGGTACACCGTCGGCGGCTCTGTGCCGATCCACGCCCGCGCCGTCAGCGGCGACCCGGCGGAGGCGCGACGCATTGGTGGCCGGCTGGCCGCCGCCGCGCTGGCCGCCACCAACCCGTCGGCGGCCGACATCGCCGCCGCGGTTCGCGGCTACGGCTTCGGCGCGGAAGAGTCGATAGGTGGCAGCCCCGCCGGCGACGTTCGCGGCGCGGCGGTGGACCGAACCATCTAGGGTTCCATATAGTCTAATACTCGTGCCCACGAATTTCAGAATCGTGACGCCGGCGCCGTGGCTCCGTTCTATGACATTTACACGACAGGATGGCGCTGATATATCGACGCCCATCGTCGACGGGCGACTCGGCATCGGTTCCCGTGCGCCGTGGCAAACCTCCGCGGTCTCCCCGCGAAATGGGCCTCGCCGCCATGAATATCATCGCCTGCAACAGCAACCGGCCGCTGAGTGAGGCGATCTCGGCCTACCTCCAGACACCGCTGACCAAGGCCAGCATCCGTCGCTTCGCCGACATGGAGGTGTTCGTCGAGATCCTGGAGACCGTGCGCGGCAAGGACGTCTTCATCATCCAGTCGACCAGTTACCCGGCGAACGACAATCTGATGGAACTGCTGGTCGCGATCGACGCCCTGCGACGCGGCTCGGCGCGGCGCATCACCGCGGTCATGCCCTACTACGGCTACGCGCGGCAGGACCGCAAGACCGGGCCGCGCTCGCCGATCTCGGCCAAGCTGGTGGCCAATCTGATCACCCGCGCCGGCGCCGACCGCGTGCTGACTCTGGATCTCCACGCCGGCCAGATCCAGGGGTTCTTCGACATCCCGCTGGACAATCTGTACGCCGGCCCGGTGTTCGTGAAGGACATCAAGGAGCGGGCGAACGGCAGCGACCTGGTCGTCGTGTCGCCCGACGTCGGCGGCGTGATCCGCGCCCGCGCGGTGGCCAAGCGGCTGGACGCCGACCTGGCGATCATCGACAAGCGGCGCGAGCGCGCCGGCGTGTCGGAGGTGATGAACATCATCGGCGAGGTGGCCGACCGCCGCTGCATCCTGATCGACGACATCGTCGACAGCGCCGGCACCCTGTGCAACGCCGCGCAGGCGCTGGCCGACGCCGGCGCCGAATCGGTCTCGGCCTACGTCACTCACGGCGTGCTGTCGGGGGGCGCCGCCGCCCGGGTCTCCGCCTCGCCGATGGAGGAGATGGTGACCACCGACAGCATTCTCGCCACCGAGGCGGTACGGGTCAGCCACAACATCCGGCAGATCTCGATCGCCCCGCTGGTGGCCGAGGCGATCTCGCGCATCTCCGACGAAGGCTCGGTTTCCAGCCTGTTCGACTGAGCCGGCCGACGGCAGCGCGGGGCGCCGCGATGCAACGGGGTTGGACAAACTGCCGGGCTTTGCTATATCACCGCGCGCGCCCGGCATGGGCGGCGGCGGCGCCGGCACCCCTGGAGGTCGGCGTCGGTTTTTTTCAGACAGGAGAACGACATGGCCGACACGATCAAGATCGCGGCCGAATCGCGCGACCGGGCCGGTAAGGGGGCAGCACGAGCGGCGCGACGGGCCGGGATGATCCCGGGCGTCATCTACGGCGACAAGAAGCCGCCGGTGACCATCAACATCGAGGGGCTCTCGCTCAGCCTGCTGCTGCGCGACCCGGCCTACGCGACCCATCTTTACGACATCAAAGTCGGCGACGCGGCGCACCGGGTGCTGACGCGCGACGTGCAGTACGACCCGGTCACCGACGCGGTGATCCATGTCGATTTCCTCAGGGTCAGCGAGCGGACGACGATCGCGGTCGAGGTCCCGGTGCAGTTCGTCAACGAGGACGAGTCGCCGGGCCTCAAGGTCGGCGGCGTGCTCAACGTGGTGCGTCGCACCATCGAGGTCGTCTGCCGGGCCGACGGCATCCCCGACAGCCTGGTGGTCGATCTGAGCGGGACCGAGCTGGGCGACAGCATCCACATCAGCGCGGTCAAACTGCCGCCCGGGGTGCGGCCGTCGATCACCGATCGCGACTTCACCGTCGCCAGCATCGCCGCGCCGTCGGTGGTGAAGGCGGAGGCGGCCGAAGAGGCCGAGGCCGCCGAGGCCGCCGAGGCTGTGGAAGAAGTCGAGGGCGAGGCCGCCGAGGCCGGCGAGGCCGCCGAGTCGCCGGAATCCGAGGAGTAGCCGCCGCATCGACAATAGCCCGCACTTCTCATACTGGCCACGGCCTGCGCGGCGGCGCCGCCTTCCGGGTCGCGCCTGGGCGGCTCGCCCGCTGCGCCGAACGCCTGGACCGTAGCGCTGCTACGGCCTTCGGCCTTCTCCTGGCGGCCCGGATCACCCGGGCGCGACGCAGGCCGTGGCCAGTACGAGAAGTGCGGGCTCGGCCGGCGGCTGAGAGGGCGCCATGCTGCTGATCGTCGGCCTGGGCAATCCCGGCCCCCAATACGCCTACCACCGGCACAATATCGGTTACATGGCGGTGGACGACATCGTCCACCGCCATGGCTTCGGGCCGTTCCGCCGCCGCTTCCAGGGGACGCTGGCGGAGGGCCGGCTGGGCGGTGCCAAGGCGCTCGCCTTCAAGCCGGCGACCTTCATGAACCTGTCCGGCCAGGCGGTCGGCCAGGCCATGCGCTATTACAAGCTGGCGCCGGACCGGTTGGTGGTGATCCACGACGAGCTGGACCTGGCTCCGGGCAAGTGCCGGGTCAAGCAGGATGGCGGCGCCGGCGGCCACAACGGAGTGCGCTCGCTCGACCGCCATATCGGCCGCGACTACTGGCGCATCCGGCTGGGCATCGGCCATCCCGGCGACAAGGACCGGGTGCACGGATATGTCCTGCACGACTTCGCCCGGTCCGACGAGGCGTGGCTCGACCCGCTGCTGGAGGCGGTAGCGGAGTCGGCGCCGCTGATCGCCGAGGGCGAGCCGGACCGGTTCATGACCAAGGTGGCGCTGTTGACCCAGCGCGACCGGGACTCCGGCGCCTGAGCCGGGCCGACCGGCGGCGCCGGACCCGCGGCATTGCACGACGAGTGAACACGGATCGACGGTATGGGCTTCAAATGCGGCATCGTGGGCTTACCGAACGTCGGCAAATCGACTCTGTTCAACGCCCTGACCTCGACCCAGGCGGCCGAGGCGGCGAACTACCCGTTCTGCACCATCCAGCCGAACACCGGCCGGGTCGGCGTGCCCGACCCGCGGCTGCACAAGCTGGCGGCGACCGCGAAATCGGCCAAGGCGGTGCCGACCCAGCTTGAATTCGTCGACATCGCCGGGCTGGTGCGCGGCGCCTCGAAAGGCGAGGGGCTGGGCAACCAGTTTCTGGCGCACATCCGCGAGGTCGACGCCATACTCCACGTGCTGCACTGCTTCGCCGGCGACGTCGCCCATGTCGACGGCGCGGTCGACCCGCTTCGCGACGCCGAGACGGTGGCGACCGAGTTGCTGCTGGCCGACATGGACGGCCTGGAGCGGCGCCAGGAGGCAGCGGTCAAGCGCGCCCGCGGCGGCGACCGCGAAGCCAAGGCCCAGCTCGCGATGATCGAGCGCGTATTGCCCATTCTGCAGGACGGCCGGCCGGCGCGCGCCCTATCGCGCGCGCCGGAGGACGAGGACCCGTTCGCCGCGCTGCAGCTGCTGACCGCTAAGCAGGTGCTGTATGTCTGCAATGTCGACGAGGCCGACGCGGCGACCAGTAACGACCAATCCCGCCGAGTCGCCGAGATGGCCGCGGCGGAAGGCGCCGAGGCGGTGGTGATCTCCGCCGCCATCGAGGCGGAGTTGGCGCAATTGGCCGACCTGGAGGAAATGCGGGAGTTCATGACCGCGCTCGGCCTGGAGCAGCCGGGGCTCAACAAGGTGATCGGCGCGGGCTACCGGCTGCTGGACCTGCTGACCTTCTTCACCGCCGGGCCCAAGCAGGCGCGGGCCTGGACGGTGCGGCGCGGCGCCACCGCGCCCGAGGCGGCGGGGGTGGTCCACACCGACTTCCAGCGCGGCTTCATCCGCGCCGAGACCATCGACTGCGACAGCTACGTCGCGCTGGGCGGTGAACAGGCCGCCAGGGATGCCGGCCGGATGCGCCAGGAGGGCAAGGACTATGTGGTGCAGGACGGCGACGTTCTGCTGTTCCGGTTCAACGTCTGACGGTCGATTCCGGCGGCGGCGTTCACGCCCAACGACTAGCCCGCACGCTGACCGCCGACGACGGTCACACGCTGTCCGCCTATGCCTCGATGCCGTCGGAGCGGCCGAAGGGCGCGGCTGGTGGTGGTGCAGGAGGCATTCGGTATGAACCGCCACATCCGCGCGCAGTGCGACCGGTTCGCCGAGAGGGGCTATGCCGTCGTCGCCCCGGCGCTGTTCGGCCGGCCGGCGCCCGGCATCGAGCCGCCGTATTCCGAGGCGGATCTCGCCCTGGGCCGCAAGTTGCGCAAGGACGATCGGCTGGGACGGCCCGGTGCTCGACGTGGCGGCGGCGATCGCCGCGGGCGGCGCCTATGGCGCGGCCGGCGTGGTCGGTCGACAAAGTCTTGAGGTGATCAGTTTCATTAATAAATTAAGAAAAAGTTAATGACCGTCGACTTTTTATCACATTTAGGATTTCTAAACCAAGTATATCTTCGCATGAGCTAATATTGTCACAGCATTAACACAACACAAGTCGACTGTCCACTCGTAGTATAGGCCATGGATTTATGCAGCCATGACCGCGTGGCTTGCGAGTTGGAGTTGAGAACCATGGCTATCGCAACGGCCGTCGTTAGGGAGAGTAGCTTCGGGCCCGTGGGGTTCTCGGCCGACGCCGCCCATTTCGCCACGCCCGAT
>JAZFQW010000228.1:0-2582 GCA_036445335.1 Alphaproteobacteria bacterium
ACGTCGCCCGTCGTTCCTTGATTAACCGATAGGGCGGCGGCGGCGGCGGCAGGTCGAGGGCGCGGGCGACGTCGCGCCACAGGGTCGCGGCGATCTCCTCGGCGGGCCTTGCGGCGAGGGCGTCGGCGGCGCTCACCGTCACCGCCACCACGTCGCCGCGCCGGAAGATCCATTGGGCGACGCCGCCCACGAGCCCCAATATGTCGGCGCCGCCGGGCAGCCGCGCCGGCGCCGGCAGGCGGAAATGGACATTGACGATGGCACGGCTGTCGGACGGCGCGGCGAGGCCCGGTACTAGATCGCGCGCCACCCAGGGCGGCACCGCCAGCACAACGGCGTGCTCGCGGCCGAGGGCGACCGGCGCATCGGAAAATCGGAGTCCGCCGACATTGCCGGACGCCAAATCGAGGCCGGTCAGTCGGCGGCCGAAGGCAATCTCACAGCCGCGTCGCCCGAGCCAATCCAGCGCCGGCTCGACGAAGGCATGACCAAGGCCCTCGCGGGCGATGTAGGGCCGGCCGGCACGCCGGCCGCGCAACAGGCTGTGTGTCAGGGTGCGGCGGAACAGCGCCGCCGACGCCGCTTCGGGTTCGGTGTTCAAGGCCGATACCGCCAGGGGCTCCCAGAGCCGTTGGTAGAGCGCGCCGTCTGGACCAAGCGCCGCCGCCACCGTCGCCGACGGGTCGGCCCTCGCCAGGCGCAGCAGGCGCACGAGGTCCCGCCGGCGCGCGCCGGGCACGGGGGCACCGGCGCCAATGAGCCACCCCAGCAGCGCGTCCGGGCCGGCGCGCACGTGCCACAGCGCCCCGTCCCGCAGGTCGAGGAAGGGAAACGCGGGCGGCTCGACCGCCGCCAGCCGATCCACGGCGTCGAGCCGGCGCAGATAACCGAACGTCGCCGTGTTGCCGCCCAGGATCAGGTGATTGCCGTTGTCGATGACCCGGTCCAGGGTCGCGTCGTGGAAGGAGCGGCAGCGCCCCCCCGCCTGGCGCGCCGCCTCGTACAAGCGCACCTCGGCCCCGGCGCCCACCGCCGTCACGGCGCAGGCGAGCCCGGCGAGCCCGGCGCCCACGACATGGAGCGTGGTCATTGCGGCCGGTGGACGGAGCCGGGTCGCGTCCGCAGCCCGCGCCCGAGACCGCGCCCAAGGCCGCGCAAAGTGCAGGCCAGCCGCCGCAGCCGGCCGAGGGCGACGCGCCGCGCCACGGGGTCGCGCCGGCGCAGCAGCCGGGCGAGGCGTTCGGCCTTGGCGAGGGCGACCGCCATGTCGACGCGCAGCCGCCGGTCGGCGACCTGGCCGGGCAGGACGCGGGCCACCATCAACAGCCGCTCGACGCCGTCCAGCATCCGGCCGATGACTTGGCTGAGCGCAGGGGAGGCGCGCCACGCCCCCAATTCCTCAGCCGTTACGCCGGCCTGGCGCAGCCAGTCCGCCGGCATGGCGACGCGATCGAGGCGCACATAGTCGGCGCGGCAATGGCCGAGGCCATCGAGGATCTGCAACGCCGCGCACAGGGCATCCGCGGCGCGCCAGGTACCCGGCGCCTCGCCATGCAGGTCGAGCAGGAACCGCCCCACCGGGGCGGCGGAAAACTGGCACGTGGTCAGAAGCTCGCCCCAGCTCGCGATTGGCCGGTTGGCGGCGGCCTTGGTGCAGGCCTGGAGCAGATGGCGGGCGTGATCCACCGATACCCCGGTCTCGTCGCACACGGCGCGCAGCCGGTTCGCCGGCTCCGGCGAGGCACCTGCTGCGTCGCGGACAAAGACCGCGTCCAGGGCCATCAGGTGCGCCCGCTTGTCGTCCGCGCCCATATCGGCGTCGTCGGCGATTTGGCACGCGACTCGGGCGAAGTCATGGAAGGCGCGCATATGGCGTCTGAGATCGGGCCGGATCGGCCATGACCCGATCGAAACGCTTCCTCGCCTCGCGGTCGTGCCGCGTGTACGTGGCGCAGCGGCGGCCGGCAGGCTTTCGGTTGCGGACATGAGGGGCCGGACCTAACCACAGCGCCTCGCGCGCCGCAATTGTACCGGTCGCCCCGGCGCAGCGACGGGCCTATGTTTTTCCCGTGCTCAACGACGATGCCGCGCGCGCCGCGAAGGGTCGCGACTCATTGGCTTACTGCGCCGGCCAGGTGCGGCGCCACGACCACGAGCGCTACCTGACGGCGCTGTTCGCGCCGGCCCGGCGTCGCCCGGCGATCCTCGCCCTCTACGCCTTCAACCTCGAAGTGGCGAGGATCCGCGAGGCTGTGAGCGAGCCACTGCTCGGGCGCGTGCGGCTGCAATGGTGGCGCGACGCCATCGGCGCGGTCTACGACCGGGGGAACCCGCCCCGGCACCCGGTGCTCGAGGCGCTGGCGCCGGCGGTCCATGCCCATCATCTGAGCCGCGAGCACTTCGACCGTCTGCTGGACGCCCGCGAGCACGACCTGGACGAGGTGCCGCCACCTGACCTGCGGGCGCTGATGGCCTACGCCGAAGCTACGTCGGGCGGGTTGGGTATGCTGGTCATGGAGGCGCTGGGCCACCCCGGCGGGGCGGCACGCGCGGCGGCGTCCGAAGTCGGCACCGCCTGGGCC
>JAZFQW010000229.1:0-9082 GCA_036445335.1 Alphaproteobacteria bacterium
GGAACTCCAGAAGGCTGCGCGGCATGTGGTAGTTGGCGGTCACCAGACGCAGTGACCGATAGCCCTCCTGGCGCATCCATTCGGCGGTTTCCATCGCGTTGCCGCGGGTGTCGCCGGCGGAATAGCCCAGCACCACGCAGCATTCCACAGCGGCCGGCGCCTGGCGGGAAATGCGCAGCAGCTCCTCCACATCGACGCCGCGATAGACGCCCGACACGAACAGCTTTTCCGCCCGGTCGCCGGCCAGCAGCGACAGGCCGGTGGTCAGCCGCAGGCTGCCGCCGGTCAGCACCACGATGGCGTCGGTCACGCGATCGTCGGCCGGCGTTGCCGCCGCGGTCGAGCGGGCAAACCAGGCCAGGCCGGCGCCCCAGCCGGACAGACCGGCGACCAGCAGCAGCAGCAGCGCCAGCCGCCACAGCGCGGCGGCGCGGCGGCGCGCGATCGGCAGGCGATAGGTGTCCACCTCGTCCCTCATGGCATCCGCGTCAGCTCGGCCAGCACGGTGACCCTGGCGGTCACCGCGGCCAGCAGCGTCGACACCACCGGGACCAGGGCCAACGACGCCCACTGCGCCGCCGACAGGCCGATGTCCGGCAACTGATCGGCGGGGCCGCCGGCGACCGCGCGGTCGAACACGAACAGCGTCGCCAGCGCCAGGACGAAGCCGATGACCGCTCCGCGCAGGGCCAGCGCGAAGGCGTACCATTCGAACTGCCGCGCGACATAGTCGTCGGTCGCGCCGATGATGTGCAGCAGGGCGATCACATGGCCGTGGATGGCGAGCCCGGCGCGCGTCACGAAGACCAGCGTCGCCACCGCCGACACGGTGATCAGCACCACCAGGATGCCCGAGATCAGCGTCACCGTATTCGCCACGGCGCGCATGTCGGCAAGCCATGTGGCGTGGTCGTCGATCGCGGCGCCGGGCACGTCGGCGCTCAGTGCCGCGTCCAGGGCGTCGACGTCGACCGCCGGGTCGCCGCTCAGCGTGACGTCGATCAGCGCCGGCAGGGGCAACTGGTCGAGCGGCAGGTCGTCGCCCAGCCACGGCTCGAGCAGCCGTCCGACCTCGGGCGGATCGATCGGCGTCGCCGCGGCGACGCCGGGCCAGTCGCGCAGGATCGCCAGTGCCTGGCCGATCGACACCGACATGTCGGCGGGGGCCCGGTCGTTCTCGTCGATCGCCCGTATCTGAACCGTCAACGCGCCGGTCAGCCCATTTTCCCAGCTGTCGACCAGCACCGAAGACGCCATGGCGGCGATCAGCGACAGCGTCGCCAGATAGGCCATCGGCGCGATCAGCCAGGGCACGAACCGATCGGCGCCGGTGCGGGTCAGCGGCACCTCCACGTGGCGGTCTGGAGCCAGACGATAGAACAGCTGGCGGATCATGCGGTCTGGCTCACTTCCCGTGGCGTGGTAAAGATCTGGCCCTCTTTCATGTGCAGGACCCGGTGCTTGAAGCGGCGGATCATCGTCTCGCTGTGGGAGGCGACGATCACCGTGGTGCCGACCTTGTTGAGCTCGTCGAACAGCCGCATCAGGCGAAAGCCGATCTTGTCGTCGACATTGCCGGTCGGCTCGTCGGCCAGCAACAGGTCCGGCCGATTGATCACCGCGCGGGCGATGGCGATGCGCTGCTGCTCGCCGCCCGACAGAGTCGGCGGCCGGGCATTCAGATGGTCGCCCAGCCCGACCCACCGCAGCAGTTCCTTGACGTGGTCGCGAATGAGGCCGTCGCGGGCCCCGGCCAGGCGCAGCGGCAGCGCGACGTTGTCCACCGCCGAGAGGTGGTCGAGCAGCCGGAAATCCTGGAAGACCACGCCGATCCGTCGCCGCAGCGTGGGCAGGTCGCCGCGCTTCAGGCTCGCCACGTCCTTGCCGAACAGGGTGATCAGACCGCGCGACGGCCGCTGGGTCAGCGACAGCAGGCGCAGCAGCGACGATTTGCCGGCGCCGCTGGGCCCGGTAATGAAATGGAAAGAACCCCGTGGTATGGAAAATGTCAGGTCGCGCAGCGCCTCGGGCCCGGTGCCGTATCGCATGCCGACATTCTCAAACTGGATCAAGGGCTGCACATGAGCCTCCCGTACAGGCCGTGCTGTCCAATCCGGGCGAGGGCGGCCGCGCCCCGCGGCGACCATGGCATGGCCGGCAAGGGTGCGTCCAGCGCGGCCCGGACCGCGGCAGCACGTAAGCCGCCCGGGATTTCGCCGGCGTCCCGGGACTCCCGGCTCAGTTGCCCAATTTCCGGGCAGTGCCTATATGGAATCCGGTTGGTAACCATGGACCTCGGTCACCTCTGAATGATCGTCACCTGCGAGGAGTGTGCGACACGCTTCGTTGTCGAATCGGCAGCGCTCGGCCAAGTGGGGCGCAAGGTCAAATGCGCGCGCTGCGGACATGTCTGGTTTCAGGACTCGCTGGCCGAGCCGACGATGCCCGCCGCACCGCCGACCCGCCACACCCCGCCGTCCGGCGGCGCCCAGCCCGCCGAGCGCACCGCGGGGTCGCGCCTGCGCGCCGCGGTTGCCTGGATGGTGTTCTTCGTTCTGGTCGGCGGCCTGGCCGGGGTGGTCTACGCCGGGCGCGGTCCGATCGTTTCCGCGTGGCCACCGGCCGTCAGGCTGTACCAGACCCTGGGCATCGATACCGGTGGCGCCGCCCTCTACGCGGCCGCCGCCGTTGCCCCGGCCCTGGAATACCTCAACATATCGTCCGAAGTCACCGTCGACGAGACCGGCGAGACCCTGTGGGTCCGCGGCGACGTCTACAACGGCTCGGATGAGGAGCGCGCGGTGCCGTTGCTCCGGGCCAGCCTGTCGGACCGGGACGACCGCCTCCTGGGCAGCTGGACCTTTTCGCTCGCCATCGACCGGCTTGGACCGGGCGAGGTCGCAAGCTTCGAGACCAGCGTGAACGATCCGGATGAGGCCAGGGCGAAGTTGGAGCTGGGCGTTGCCGCGCACTAACTGGCACTTCTCACACTGGCCGCCACCGATGTCGCGTGCGGGGGCGGCGGCGTGAGCGGGCGGTCGACCGATGGCAAGGCGGCGACGCTCGACCCGGGCGGCGCGCCGGACCGGTCGACGCGCATCCTGGTCGCCGACGACCAGGATGGGGTGCGCCGGTTCGTTGGCCGGGCGCTGCGCAAGTCCGGCCACCACGTCGAGCTGGCCAAGGACGGGCTGGCGGCGCTGGAGGCCTTGGCGGCGGAGCCGTTCGACCTGCTGATCGCCGATATCGTCATGCCGGGACTGGATGGCGTGGAACTCGCCCTGAAGGCGGCGAAAGACTATCCCGACATGCCGGTCCTGGTGATCACCGGTTATGCGGCGCAGCACCAGCGCGCGCACGGGCTCGACCACCTGATCCACGGGGTCCTCTCCAAGCCGTTCTCGCTGCGCCAGATCCAGCGCGCCGCCGACACGGCGCTCGCCACGCGGCCGCGCACGACATACTCCGACTCGGCGGGTCCGATCCGTCAAAACCGACGCAGCAACCGCTCAATGTAGTCCAGTTCCGGGGCCGGTCGTTCGTGCTCGCCGAGACGTCGGCGCAACTCGTCGAGGATCTCGCGGGCACGCTGCAGGTCCGAGCGCTGCGGAATCTCGACATCCTCGGTGTTGGCGCCGCCGGCGTTCGGCAACGGCCGCCCCAGCGGGTCGCGGCCGGCGTTCAACTGCTGCATCACCGGGCCGATCTGGTTGCTGTTCTGCCGCGCCATCTGCTCCAGCACCTGGTCGACGAATTCCTGCAGGCCCTGCTGCATCTGGTCGATGGCATCGGCCTGCGGCTGTACCGCCTGGCCGGTCTGGCCCTGGTTGAACGCCTGCTCGGAGTCGCGCATGTACTGCTCGGCGCGGCCCAGCGGCATCGGGATGTCACCGGTGAGCTCGCCCATTTCACGCATCATTTCGCCGAGCGCGCGGCGCAGCGCCTCCTGGATGGCGCCGCCCTGACCGGCAAAGTTATCCTGTCCCGCGGTGCCGCCCTCGGGGCGCTGCTGGCCCGGCGTGCCGCCCTCCTGCTGGCCCTGCTGACGGCCCTGCGACTCCTGGAATGTCTGGTCCAACAGCTCCTGCTGCGCCCGGGTCAGGTCCTGCAGCTCCTGCATCAGCTCCATGGCCGGGTTCGGCTGCTGCTGCTGTCGCTGCTGCATCATCCCGGCCTGCAGGTTCTCCAGCATTTCCTGAAGCTGCGACAGCATCTCGCGGGCGGCGTCGCGCGCGCCCGATTCCGCCAGCTCCTGCAACTGCTCCAGCATCTCGTTCAGCTGGTCGCGGTCGATCAGGTTGGCATTGGGGTCGGCCAGCATCTCCGGCAACTCGCCGCGCGCCAGCCGGTCCATCAGGTTCTCCTGCATGGCCTGCAGGTACTGCTCCAGCGCGTCGCGCAGCTGGTCCATCAGCTCGCGGATCTCCTGGTCGGTGGTATCGTCGTCGGCCAGCGCCTCCATCAGCGCCTGCTGCGCCGTGCGCAATTCGCGCTCGGCGATCGACAGCCCGCCGTCTTCGATGCGCAGCGCGGTATCCCACAGCAGGCGCTGGACGCGGTCGATCGCGACGTCCATGTCGCGCGTCAAGGCGAGCCGGCGGGCGGCGGTGCGCATCGCCAGGAAGACCACCGTGTCGTTGTAGAAGCGGTCTGGCCGCGCCGACAGGGTTTCCAACGATTCGGCGACGATCTCGTAGGAGTCCGGATCGCGCATCAGCGTGCGTCGCTGCTCGATGATCGCCCGGGCGATCGGGTGGTCGAAGACCCGCTCCGGCAGCACGATCTCGATGGTCTCGGACCGGCCGACCTGGCCGGCGCCGTCCGTGGCCGCCAGGCCGAGCGTCACCCTCTGGCCGGCCCACGGGTGCGGCGTCAGGTCATGATAGCTCGCCGCGCGCGTCTCGCGTGGCCGCCGCCCGGGAACCATCAACGGCAGTTCCATCGGCGTCCGATCGAGCCCCGGCGCGGCCGCGGCGGCCGCCTCGGTGAGGGCTAGCGTCGCGCTGACGGTCTCGATTCCGTAATCGTCCAGCGCTTCGTATTCCAGGCGCAGGGCCGCCCGCTCGGAGTCTTCCGGTACGGTCGCCAGGGCGACCACCGGCGGACCGTCTGGGATGATCGAGATCGCCCACGATCCCAGTGTCTCGCCGTTCTGGTCGACGGCGATACGCGCGCCCTCGGTCGCCGTCGCGGCGACCTCGAAGCTGCGTCCGTCGATCGGATCGAACGGCGCGGTGTGGTCGCCGATCGACAGAACCGGCGCGGTGTCGCCGCCGGTCACTCGCGCCAGCACCGTGCTGTTCACCGGTATCTCGATCGGCCGCGGCGCCTCGGCGACGCCGTCGGCGTCCGGCACCGGCGGCGGTTCGGGGCGGAGATAGAGCGGGGCGATGCCGGTATAGCTCGGCGGCGTGATGAACAGGTCGAGGCTGGTCAGGCCGGCCGCCGCCGCGGTGGCGAACTGCGGCCAGAGGGCGCGGCCCAGGCGGCTGCCCCAATCGCCCCAGGCGCCGATCATGCCGACCAGCACCAGCAGGCCGACCAGCGCGCGCAATCCGTAGCGGTCCTGCGCCGCCAGGCCCGGCGACGGCGGCCGCACCCGCCACCGCGTGGCGGCGGCGCGCAGCCTACGCTTGTAGAGGCGCCACAGGCCGAGGCTGGCGGCGTCGCTGATTCCGGTCGCCTGGACATCGAGCAGGCCGGTCAGCGGCCGGTGCGGCAGACCGCTGTCGCGCTCGAGCCGCCGCCGCGCGGCATTGCCTTCCGGCAGGCGCAGGCGCCACAGACCCCGTGTCCCGGCGGCCGCCAGCGCCAGGGCGAAGACGATCAGCGCGGACAGGTGCAGCCAGCCCGGCAACGCCGGCAGCAGGTCGTACAGCGCCACCGCGGTGAATAGGCCGGCAATGCCGACCATCGGCCACAGCGCCGGCCACAGGCGCTCCCAGAGCAATGCCAGCCATGACAGTACCAGTCGCAGGCGTGGCAGAACGGACGACTCTGCGCCGCCTCCCGCAGCCGCGGCGTTGGGAAATTTCACGGTCCGGCCGCTCCGTAAGGTTGTGCCGCCAGCCAGGGCGGCAAACGTTCCAGTGCCACACTCTCATCGAAAGTTGGCCGTTTTCTGACCACGGCGAAATTATTTTCCGACACCATCACCTCGGGCACCAGCGGCCGGCTGTTGTAGGTCGACGCCATGACCGCGCCGTAGGCGCCGGCCCCGGTGAAGGCGATCAGGTCGCCCGGTCCCAACGGCGGCAACGGCCGTTGCAGGGCGAACGTGTCGCCGGTCTCGCAGATCGGGCCGACGACGTCGACTGGGGTCAGAGCGGCGTCGGCGGGCGCCTGGCTGACCGGCAGGATGGTGTGCCACGCGTCGTACAGCGACGGCCGCAGCAGATCGTTCATCGCTGCGTCGACTACCAGGAAGGTCCGGGTCAGGCCGGTCTTTCGGTAGGTCACTCGGCTCACCAGCACGCCCGCCCCGCCGACCAGGGCCCGCCCCGCCGACCAGGGCCCGCCCCGGCTCGATCGTGACCCGGCAGCCCAGCGGCTGGATCAGCTCGGCCACCAGCGCGGCATAGCCGGCCAGGCTGGGCGGATCCTCGTCGTTGTAGGTGATGCCCAGGCCGCCGCCCAGATCCACCCGGTCAATCGTGAAGCCGTCGTCGCGCAGCGCGGGCACCAGCCGCGCCAGCCGGTCGAACGCGCGACGGAAAGGCGTCAGGTCGGTCAACTGGCTGCCGATATGCACCGCCACCCCGACGAGCGCGACGGCGGGCAGCGCCGCGGCCCGCCGGAACGCCTGGGGCGCGTGGTCGATGTCGATCCCGAACTTGTTCTCCTTCAGTCCGGTGGTGATCTTGGCGTGGGTCCGGGCGTCGACGTCGGGATTGACCCGGAGGGCCACCGCCGCAGTGACGCCGCGTGCATCGGCGATCTCGCTGAGCGCCTCCAGCTCCGGCATCGATTCGGCGTTGATCTGGTGGATGCCGGCATCCAGCGCGGCGGCCAGTTCGCGACGCGACTTGCCGACGCCGGAGAACACGATGCGGTCCGGCGGTACCCCCGCCGCCAGCGCGCGCTGCAGCTCGCCCTCCGAGACCACGTCGGCGCCGGCGCCCAGGCCCGCCAGGGTCCGCAGGACCGCCAGGTTCGAGTTCGACTTCAGCGCGAAGCAGATGTCGACCCGCTGGCCCTGCAGGGCGGTTTCAAATGCCAGATACGCATCCGCCAGCGCCGCCGTCGAGTAGCAGTAGAACGGCGTGCCCACCGCCTCGGCGATCGCCGGCAGGGCGACCGCCTCGGCGTTCAACGTGCCGCCGCGATAGCCGAACCGGGTCATGAGGACGGGTAGGTCCGCGGGTAGCGGTCGTCCTCCGACCCCGGCGGCGGATCCAGCCGCTCGGCGCGCTTGCCGCAGCCGGCCGCTCCCAGCCCCAGGGCCACGGCGAGGACGGCTTGGATGAGAACCCGTCCGACCGTCGTTCGGCTCATAGGAAGCGCTCCCGTGCTTTGGCGACCGCCGCGCGCACCCGATCCGGTGCGGTGCCGCCCAGGCTGTCGCGGCTGGCGACGGACGCGTCGACGCCGAGCACCCGGTAGACGTCGCCGATAATCCGCGGCTCGACCGCCTGCATCTGCTCCAGTGTCAGGTCGGCAAGGCCGATCCCGGCGGCCTCGGCGGCGCGCACCAGCTTTCCGGTGACCGCGTGGGCCTGGCGGAATGGCAGGTCCAGCGCCCCGACCAGCCAGTCGGCCAAGTCGGTGGCGGTGGCGAAGCCGGCGCCGGCGGCGCGCCGCATCGCCGCCTCGTCGACGGTCAGGTCGGCGATCATTCCGGTCATCGCGGCGAGGCACAGCGCCAGGCTGTCATCGGCATCGAACACCGGCTCCTTGTCTTCCTGCATATCCTTCGAATAGGCCAGCGGCAGCCCCTTCATCACCGTCAGCAGGCCGATCAGATGGCCGATCACCCGCCCGGTCTTGGCGCGCGCCAGCTCCGCCGCGTCGGGGTTGCGCTTCTGCGGCATGATCGACGAGCCGGTGGTGTAGCCGTCCGACAGCCGCACGAAGCGGAACTGGTCGGAGGTCCAGATCACGATCTCCTCCGCCAGCCGCGACAGGTGGACGGCGACGATCGCGGCGACGGCGAGATATTCCAGCGCGAAATCGCGGTCGGACACAGCGTCCAGCGAGTTCGCCGCCGGCCGGTCGAAGCCCAGGGCCTCGGCGGTCGCGGCGCGGTCGATCGGAAACGGCGTGCCGGCCAGCGCCGCCGATCCTAGCGGGCATTCGTTGAGCCGCCGGCGGCCGTCGGCGGCGCGGCCGCGGTCGCGGCCGGCCATCTCGACATAGGCCAGCAGATGGTGGCCGAAAGTCACCGGCTGGGCCGACTGCAGGTGGGTGAAGCCGGGCATGACCGTGGCGGCGTGGCGCTCGGCCCGGTCGATCAGCGCCGCCTGCAGCGCCGTCAGCGCCGCGTCCAGCCGGTCGAACGCGTCGCGCACCCACAGGCGGAAGTCGGTCGCCACCTGGTCGTTGCGGCTGCGCGCGGTGTGCAGGCGACCGGCGGCCGGGCCGATCAGCTCGGCCAGCCGGGCCTCGACGTTCATGTGGATGTCCTCCAGCTCGGCCTTGAACGAAAAGCCGCCCGTAGCGATCTCTTGGGCAATCGTGTCGAGACCGGCGATGATTGCGACGGCGTCCGCGCGTGCGATAATGCCCTGGTCGGCCAGCATGGCGGCGTGCGCCTTCGATCCGGCGATGTCCTGGGCGGCCAGGCGCCGGTCGAAGTCGATGGAGGCGTTGATCCGCTCCATGATCGCCGCCGGGCCGCCGGCGAAGCGGCCGCCCCACTGGGTGTTGGCTTCGGTCTTGGCGGTGGTATTGGCGGCGCGCTTGGCGCCGCTGCCGTCGGGTGCTTTGTCGGTCATCGTGCCGGGCGGTCGGTGTCGCGATGGGTCAGTAGAACGGAAGGTGGGACGGTGAACAAGCTCGTCTGGCTCTTTGGTGCCCTGTTGGCCGTCGCCGTCGCCGTGGCCGTCTCCGTCGCCGTCGCGACGCTGCCGGACCGCGCCGGCGG
>JAZFQW010000230.1:0-3885 GCA_036445335.1 Alphaproteobacteria bacterium
GCGTGGCGCTCTTGTACGCCGGCAAGGCGCTGGACAAGCTGAAGCCGGCCAACGACGACCAGCGCGTCGGCATCGACATCGTCCGCCGGTCGCTGGAGGCGCCGGTGCGGCAGATCGCCGTCAACGCTGGCGCCGACGGGTCGATCGTGGTCGGCAAGCTGACCGACCAGGACGACGACAACCACGGCTTCAATGCCCAGACCGGGCAATACGAGGACCTGGTAAAGGCCGGCGTCATCGACCCGACCAAGGTGGTGCGCACCGCGCTGCAAGGTGCGGCGTCGGTCGCCGGTCTGCTGGTCACCACAGAGGCGATGGTGGCGGAGAAGCCGGAGAAGAAGGACGCCGCCGGCGCCCCCAACATGGGCGGCATGGGCGGCATGGGCGGCATGGACTTCTAAGGTCCGACACCCGGACGACCACAGGGCCGCGGGAGCGATTTCCCGCGGCCCTTTCGTCTGCGCGAACGGCCATATCGGTCGCATCGGAACATCTGGTACCGTGCCCCGTGGCGCCCAATCTGCGGGAGGCATGAACATGAGCGGTCACGACGAAGCGGCCCTGCGCAACCATATGCGGCCGCGGGACATCGAGGTCTTCAAGAAGGCGGCGAAATTTTACGACGTCTTCATCCTGGTCCGCCGAACCAACCCGGCGTCGCTGAAATTTATCGGCCTCAGCGGCTACACTCCGAAGCGGTTGGACTGCAAGCCGAAGACCGCCGACAGCTTCTTCACCGCGCCCGGCCAGGGCCGCAAGGACGTCGCCGGACTGGTGGTCGACCCGACCATCACCGGGCCGGCGGCGTTCAATAGCGGGGCGAAATACCAGAACGCGATGCGGCTGTGGACGCCGTTCGCGGCTCGGCTCGCGCCCGCCATGGCCGACCCGCGGCAGGCGGAGGCGTTGACCTATCTGCCCGGTGGGAAGTTCTACTTCGTCCAACGCGATCCCGCCGACGCTCGTTACGGTTGTCTCAAGTTCGCGGGGAACTCGCTAGTCTCGGCAGGCAAGTACATTCATGGCGACTACGACCTGTACGGCATCGTGCCGGCGGACAATCGCGGCGATAACATCATCGTCAGCGAGGAACGGCTGGGGGCGGCGCACAGTCGCGGACGGAAGTTCTTCGACGTGCAGCACTTTCTCAACAACGGCATCGGCGTGCCGATGGTGTTGCACGGCAGCCAGGAGAAATTCGCGCCGGACCACTCCGACGAGGTCATCGACATCTTTCACCCCGACGGACGGACGGTCACTGCCGCCGCCGGCCGGGAGGCGATCAGGGGCGAGTACCGCGACCGGTTCCAGGGCCGCCGCCTGCCCCCGAAGGGCGGCCTGTCGCAACAGCAACGCTACGTCGGGGTCTGACCCTTCACCGGCGACCGCGGTCCGACGCGGGCCGCGCGCCGCCGTGCAGACCGTGGCCAGCGTGAGAAGTACGGGCTAATCGGCTGCGGCCAATGCGGCCTCGACTGCCGCGACCAGCTCGCTTCGCCGGTGCGTCGCCTGCGCGCCGGTCGCCAGCGCCTTCACGACCACAGTGCCGGTGTCGATCTCGCCGTCGCCGGCGATCACCGCCAGCGCGAAGCCCTTGCGGTCGGCGTACCCCAGCTGGTCGCCGATGCGCTTGGCCTCGGTGTAGACCTCGGTGTCGACGCCGGCGCGCCGCAGGTCCGCGGCCATCGCCAGGTAGTCGCCGAGGAACCGGGGGTCCAGCGCGGTCACCAGCACCCGCGCCGGGGTCGCCGCTCCGGTCTCCAGCAGCCCGGCGTCGAACAATCGGCTCAACAGCCGAGTCAGTCCGATCGAGATGCCGACACCGGGCAGCTGCCGGTTGGTGAAGGTCGCGGCGAGGTTGTCGTAGCGGCCGCCGGAGCAGACGCTGCCGATCTCCGGATTGTCGACCAGCGTCGTCTCGTAGACCGTGCCGGTGTAGTAGTCGAGCCCGCGGGCGATCGCCAGGTCGGCCCGCCAGGCGTCCGCCGGCAGGCCCATGTCGCGCAGGCTCCGAGTTACCGCCGCCAGCTCGCCGACGCCTTGCTCGAACAGCGGATCGACCGCCATCGCCTCCAGCGCGGCGATGTCGGGGTCGGCGGAGATGAAGTCGACCAGCCGCACCGCCCGGTCGCGCCCCAGATCGACCCGCGAGCCGAGGTCGGTCACGACGCGGTCGGCGCCGACCTTGTGCAGCGCGTCGACGATCCGCAGCGCGACCGGCGAGCGTTCCGCCGTCACTCCCAGATGCGCCAGGAACCCTTGGAGGATCTTGCGGTTGTTGAGCCGGATCACGAACCGGCCGATGCCGATGCGGCTGAAGATCGAGTGGATCACCAGCGGCATCTCGGCGTCGTTCAGCAGGCTCAGACGGCCGTTGCCGACGACGTCGATGTCGCACTGGTAGAACTCGCGGAACCGGCCGGCCTGGGGCCGCTCGCCGCGCCACACCTTCTGGATCTGGTAGCGCCGGAACGGAAAGATCAGGCGGTTGAAATGCTGCGCCACGTAGCGCGCCAGCGGCACTGTCAGGTCGAAATGCAGCGCCATCTCGGTCGACGCGTCCTCGCCCGGTCCGGCGGCCAGCCGCGCCAGCGCATAGATCTCCTTCTCCACCACCCCCTTGGCGGCCAGCACTTCCCTGCGCTCGATCGCCGGGGTCTCGATGGGCGCGAAGCCGAAGCGCTGGAACTGCTGGCGGATGACGCCCAGGATGCGCTCCTCGACCAGCTTTTCCTCCGGCAGCCATTCGGGAAAGCCGCTGACCGGCACCGGCTTGACGATCTTCTGGTCGGACATGGGGACGCGGGCTCGCGTTGGGTCGGCGCAGACACATAAGCGCGATGGCGCGCGGGCGCAACACCCGACGGCGCCGACCGTTGCGCCCGGTTGGCTGTCCGAAGCCGCGATTCGAAGCTCGATGGGCGTCGCATCCACGCGAGTATTCCGGGGGGCATCCCATGTTGGAGGGGTTTCGGCGAGAGTTCATCCGCACCGAAGGGGCCGACATCCACTCCGTGATCGGCGGCGCCGGGCCGCTGCTGTTGCACGGCTACGCCCAGAACCATATGACGTGGCACAAGATTGCGCCGGCGCTGGCCGAGCGCTTCACCGTCGTGGCGGCCGACCTGCGCGGCTACGGCGATTCGGCGAAGCCGCCGGGTGCCGCCGGCCACGCGGCGTATGCCAAGCGGGCGATGGCGCGGGACCAAGTCGAGGCGATGGCGGCGCTGGGCTTCGAGCGGTTCGCCCTGGTCGGCCACGACCGCGGCGCCCGCCACCGGCTACTATCACTGGTTCTTCCTGATCCAGCCGGACGGTCTGCCGGAACGGATGATCGGCGACGACCCGGATTTCTACCTGCGGGCGAAGCTCGCCAGATGGGCCGCCGGGGCGGACGCCTTCACCGACGAGGCGATGGCGGACTATCTGCGCTGTTTCCGCGATCAGGCCACGATCCATGCCAGTTGCGAGGACTACCGCGCCGCCGCCACGATCGACCTAGAACACGACCGTGCCAACGCCGACCGCCGCATCGCCTGCCCGACCTTAGCCCGCACTTCTCATACTGGCCGCGGCCTACGTCGCGGCCAGGCGGCCCGAGCCGCCCGGTTATGGCCTTAGCGCGTAGCAACGCTACGGTCGCGGCCTTCGACGCCGCGGGCGGGCCGCCCGCGCGCGACCCGAAAGGAGGCGCTGTCGCGCCGACAGGGGGCGTCACGCCGCTTGCCCGATGCGACGGCATCGCGCCGCGCGGCGTTCCGGCCCTGTCGGCGCGACAGCGCCGCGCAGACCGTGGCCAGTGTGAGAAGTGCGGGCTAGCCGTCGGTCTCGCCCCGCGGCCACAGCCAGGCGGCGCCGCGCACGCCGCTGGAGTCGCCGTGCCTG
>JAZFQW010000231.1:0-2578 GCA_036445335.1 Alphaproteobacteria bacterium
TGTTGGCGCCGGTGATGACGCGGCCGCGACGGCCGTTGTCGAACAGCGCATCAACCGATTCCTGCAGCATGCGCTTTTCGTTGCGGATGATGATGTCCGGCGCGCGCAGCTCGATCAGCCGCTTCAGGCGGTTGTTCCGATTGATCACCCGGCGGTACAGGTCGTTCAGGTCCGACGTGGCGAAGCGGCCGCCGTCCAGCGGCACCAGCGGCCGCAGTTCGGGTGGGATCACCGGAACGACCTCGAGGATCATCCATTCCGGCCGCGCGCCGGACTCGATGAACGACTCGATCAGCTTCAGCCGCTTGACAAACTTCTTGCGCTTGGCCTCAGACCCGGTCTCGCGCAGATCTTCGCGGACCAGTTCCATATCCTCTTCCAAGTCGATGGAACCCAGCATGATCTTGAGCGCCTCGGCGCCGATCTTTGCCGAGAACGACTCCTCGCCATACTCGTCCTGGGCGCGGACATAGTCCTCTTCCGACAGCAGCTGGTTGCGCTTTAGCGGCGTCAGGCCCGGCTCGATGACGACATAATTCTCGAAGTACAGGACCCGCTCCAGATCCTTCAACGTCATATCGACCATCAGACCGATGCGGCTGGGCAGCGACTTCAGGAACCAGATATGCGCCACCGGCGAGGCCAGCTCGATGTGGCCCATGCGCTCGCGCCGGACCTTCGACAGGGTGACCTCGACGCCGCACTTCTCGCAGATGATGCCGCGGTACTTCATCCGCTTGTATTTGCCGCACAGGCACTCGTAGTCCTTGATCGGACCGAAGATGCGGGCGCAGAACAGGCCGTCGCGCTCGGGCTTGAAGGTCCGGTAGTTGATGGTTTCCGGCTTCTTGATCTCGCCGAAGGACCAGGACCGGATCCGCTCGGGGCTGGCGATCGCGATCTTGATCTGATCGAAGGCCTGCTGCGGAGTAACTTGGCCGATGAAGTTCATCAACTCGTTCATGCACCCACTCCTGTAAGACTCCCGGCGGGGTCGCGCGGCGGCATGCGGGCGCGCCGTTCGCCCGCCGCCGCCGTCCGCCGACTAAGATCGCTGCTCAAGCTCGACATTGAGGCCAAGCGAGCGCAGTTCCTTGACCAGGACGTTGAAGCTCTCCGGGATGCCGGTCTCGAAATTGTCGTCGCCGCGGACGATCGATTCGTAGACCTTGGTGCGGCCCGACACGTCGTCCGACTTGACCGTCAGCATTTCCTGCAGCGTGTAGGCCGCGCCATAGGCCTCCAACGCCCAGACCTCCATCTCGCCGAACCGCTGACCGCCGAACTGCGCCTTGCCGCCCAACGGCTGCTGGGTGACCAGGCTGTACGGACCGATCGACCGGGCATGGATCTTGTCGTCGACCAGATGGTGTAGCTTGAGCATGTAGATGTAGCCGACGGTAACCTTGCGGTTGAACGGCTCGCCGGTGCGGCCATCGACCAGCGTAACCTGGCCGGTGCTGTCGAGCCCCGACATCTCCAGCATGCGGACGATATCGTCCTCGCTCGCGCCGTCGAACACCGGCGTGGCCATCGGCACCCCGTTGCGCAGGTTGCCCGCCATCTCGGCCAGCTCTTCGTCGTTAAGATCGGCAACATCGTCGAAATATTGTTCATCGCCGTAGATCGCCTTGAGCTTGCCCTGCAGTTCTTCGCGTGCGCCATCGGCCGCGGCTTGCTGGCGGTACTTGTCGACCAGCACGCCGATCTGTTCGCCGAGGCCGCGGGCGGCCCAGCCCAGATGGGTCTCCAGAATCTGGCCGACATTCATCCGGCTGGGCACGCCGAGCGGATTGAGCACGATGTCGACGGCGGTCCCGTCCTCCAGATGCGGCATGTCCTCCATCGGAGTGATCCGCGAGATTACGCCCTTGTTGCCATGGCGGCCGGCCATCTTGTCGCCGGGCTGCAGCTTGCGCTTCACCGCGACGAACACCTTGACCATCTTCATCACGCCGGGCGCCAGCTCGTCGCCGCGCTGCAATTTATCGACCTTGTCCTCGAAGCGCTTCCTGAGGGCGTCGATCGATTCGTCGAAGTGCCGGCTGATCGCCTCGATCTCGGCCATTAGCTTCTCGTCGGCGATTGAGACCTGGCGCCACTGCCCGGAGGTGATCTGCTGCAGGTCGGCCTCGGTGACCTTGCTGCCGGTCTTGAAGCCCTTGGGCCCGCCGACCGCCTTCTGCCCCATCAGCCGGTCCTTGAGGCGGCCGTAGAAGCTGCGCTCTAGGATCGCCCTTTCGTCGTCGCGGTCCTTGGCCAGGTGCTCGATGTCGGAGCGCTCGATCGCCATGGCGCGCTCGTCCTTCTCGACGCCGCGGCGACTGAACACGCGGACCTCAACGACCGTCCCGGTGACGCCCGGCGGCAACTTCAGCGAGGTGTCGCGCACGTCCGACGCCTTTTCGCCGAAGATCGCCCGCAGCAGCTTTTCCTCCGGCGTCATCGGCGACTCGCCCTTCGGCGTCACCTTGCCGACCAGGATGTCGGCCGGATTGACCTCGGCGCCGATATAGACGATGCCGGCCTCGTCGAGATGGCGCAGCGCCTCCTCGCCGACATTGGGGATGTCGCGGGT
>JAZFQW010000232.1:0-3472 GCA_036445335.1 Alphaproteobacteria bacterium
GATGGGCGCGATCAAGGGGTAGGAGCCTGTCCGAGTAATGCTTATGGTCCGCACCGCGTTTTCAAGGGCTTGGGCTAGGATGGCGTCGCGTGGCGATGCTGGACGCAGCGCGAGCGGCGCCAGACGACGTCCCAAACCCTTGAAAACGCGGTGCGGACCATAAGCATTACTCGAACAGGCTCCTAGTGCCATGGCGGCCGTCACCCTGACCGGCGTACACAAATACTACGGCGACGTGCACGCCGTGCGCGGCATCGACCTGGCCATCGACGAGGACGAGTTCGCCGTGCTGGTCGGGCCGTCGGGCTGCGGCAAGTCGACCCTGTTGCGCATGGTTGCCGGCCTGGAATCGGTGGACGAGGGCACCGTCCGGATCGACGGCGCGATCGTCAACGACATGCGGCCGCGTGACCGCGACATCGCCATGGTGTTCCAGAACTACGCGCTCTATCCCTATCTCCGCGTGTTCGAGAACATCGCCTTCGGCTTGCGCGCCCGCAAGGTGCCGGCGGCCGAGATCGGCGAACGGGTCGCCGCGGTCGCCCGGATGCTCGACATCGCCACGCTGCTGGACCGCAAGCCGCGGCAGCTGTCGGGCGGCCAGCGCCAGCGCGTGGCCATGGGCCGGGCGGTGGTGCGCAACGCCAGGCTGTTCCTGTTCGACGAGCCGCTCAGCAACCTCGATGCCCAGCTGCGCGACGAAATGCGCATCGAGATCAAGCGGCTGCACAACGAGATCCGCACCACCACCATCTACGTCACCCACGACCAGATCGAGGCGATGACCCTGGCCGACCGCATCGTGCTGCTGCGCGACGGCCGGGTCGAGCAGCAGGGCACGCCGCTGGAGCTGTTCGAGCGGCCGGCGACCTATTTCGTCGCGGCGTTCCTCGGCTCGCCGCGGATGAACTTTCTGCCCGGCCGGCTGGTCGAGTCCGATGCCGGGCTCGGGGTCGCGCTGGACGGCGGCGACGGCGATCCGCAGGTCCTCGCGCTGCCGGCCGGCCGCCGCGCCGAGCTCGCCGGGCGGGCCGGCCGGCCGGTCCTGCTCGGCCTGCGCCCCGAGCACATGACCCGGGCGCGCGAGGGCGAGGCGCGGCCGGGCGTGATCACCGTCCCGATCGTGGTGGAGCTGGTCGAGCCGACCGGCAGCCGCACCTACGTCACCGCCCATCTCGGCGACACCAGCGTGCTGGCCGAACTGGCGCCGCACGACGTCACCGGCCCGGGCCAGCGCATCGACCTGGACGCCGACATGAACCGCGCCGTCGTCATCGACCCCGAGACCGAGCGGGTGTTGTGAAACCGATCTCGACCGCGCCGCGGCGGGTCCGCCGCCCGGTCGGCAAGAAGGAGGAAAGGCTATGACCGCCGCCCCATCGCGCGCCGTCAGGCTGTTCGGAACCGACGAGCCGGTCACCTCGGCCAGGACGCTGACGGCCGGGCCGCTGTCGGCCGAGCTGGACGCCGGCAACCTGCGCTATATCCGGCTCGGCGGTACCGAGTTGCTGCGGGCGGTGTCGGTCATCGTCCGCGACCGGAACTGGGGCACCTACAGCCCGGAGATCGAGACTCTCAAGGTCGACGAGGGCGCGGACGGCTTCACCGTCTCGTATGTCGCCACCTGCCGCGACGACGAGCAGGAGCTGCGCTACACCGCGTCGATCGCCGGGGCATCCGACGGGACCCTCCGCTTCGCCGCCGAGGGCGAGGCGATCACCCATTTCGTGACCAACCGCACCGGCTTCACCATCCTGCACGGCGTCGAGGGCATCAGCGGCGCCCAGGTCGAGGTGCTCCACGTCGACGGCGGTGTCGAGCGGTCGACGTTCCCCTCGCTGATCGAGCCGGCGCAGCCGTTCAAGGACATCCGCGCGCTGACCCACGAGGCGCTGCCAGGCGTCCGTGTCGTCTGCACGATGGAGGGCGACGCGTTCGAGATGGAGGACCAGCGCAACTGGAGCGACGCGTCCTACAAGACCTACGTGCGCCCGCTGGCGTTGCCCTGGCCCTATACGATCCACGCCGGCGAGCGGTTCAGCCAGTCGGTCACACTGTCGGTCGAGGGCGCGTTGCCGGCCGCGGCGGCGGCAATGGTCGCCGTGCGCGTCACCATCGGCGGGGCCGCCGGCACCATGCCGTGGGTCGGCCTGGGGATCGACCCGCAGCACGCCGCCGCGGCCTTCGAGGTCGCCGACCTGATCAGGCGTGCCGGGCCGCAGTCGCTGGTCTGCCATTTCGACCCGCGGGCGGGCCACGGCGCGGCGGCGATGGCGGCGTTCAAGGCGCTCGGCGCGGCGACCGGCGCCGAGCTCGTGCTCGAGGCCGTCGTGCCGTGCGTCGAGGCGCGGGACGGCGCGGTGGTGCCGACCGCCAGCGACGCGATCATGAAGGCCGACATCGCAACCATCGCCGCCGCCGCCGCGGAGGCCGGCGCGGCGTTCTCCGCGGTCACGGTGTCACCGGCCGCCGACTTGAAGAGCACCCAGCCCGACGGCGACTGGCCGGCGACGCCGCCGCCGGAGGACCTCTATGCTGCCGCCCGAGCGGCGTTCCCGGGTGCCGCGGTCGGTGGCGGCACGCTGTCGTATTTCACCGAGCTCAACCGCAAGCGGCCGCCGGCCGGCGCGCTGGATTTCGTCACCCACACGACCTGCCCGATCATCCACGCCTGCGACGACGGGTCGGTCATGGAGTCGCTGGAATCCCTGCCGTCGATCGTTCGGTCGACCGCCGCCTTCGTCGGCGACACCCCGTACCGGGTCGGACCCAGCGCGATCGGCATGCGGGCCAACCCCTATGGCGCCTCGTACATGGCCAATCCGGAGAACCGGCGCGTCGCGATGGCGCGGATGGATCCGCGCCAGCGCGGGCTGCTGGGGGCGGCGTGGACCCTGGGCTACGCCGCGCACATGGCGCGCGGCGGCGTGGCAGCGGTTGCGCTCTCGGCGCCGGTCGGGGAGTTCGGCATCGTCCACGTCCGCTTGGCCTACCGCCAGCCCTGGTTCGACGACGCCGGCGGCGTCTATCCCGTCTATCACGTGATCGCCGGCATGGCCGCCGCGGCCGACGCGACGATGCTGGAGACCACCTCGTCGGCCGGGCGCGACGTGCAATGCGTCGCCTGCCGGACCGCCGCCGGCGTCACGCTGTGGCTCGCCAACCTGGTGGGCGAGCCACGCGAGGTCGATCTGGCCGGCCTGTCTGGACCCGGCCGTCTGTGCCTGATGGACGAGGACAGCTTCCAGCGCTGCGTCGCCGGCGCGGACGGGTTCGACGCCACCGCACAGGACATAGCGATCGGCCGTATCGCGCTGAAGCCCTACGCGGTCGCGCGGATCGACGGCGCACGATCGGCGCCATGAGTCGCCGCCAGACGGCGCGCGTGCCTATACGTTCCGGTAGGTGCGTGCCTCATCAGTTGTTTACGATTGCATCATTCGCCGTGCTAGCCCGCACTTCGCATACTGGC
>JAZFQW010000233.1:0-10898 GCA_036445335.1 Alphaproteobacteria bacterium
TTTTTTGCTTAGGCATCGTGACGTTATCCGCCACGCTCCCGTTGCCGCTGGCCCACTTTCGCCAAAGCAGACTAAGTACGCGTGCTCAGCCGGGTCGCCAGCGGCGAGGTGACTCCGGCGCAGCAGCAGTCGGCGGCGCGAAGCCGTCTGCCGATGGAGGTGGCGGAGGCGGTCAACGACAGGATTCGGCCCTGCTGGAACGTCGATCCCGCTGCCCTGCGGGTTCGTGAGATGGTGATCGAGGTCTCCGTCAGGATGCGCCAGGACCAGACTGTGGCCGAAGCCGTCGTGGTCGATCAGGGGCGCTACAGTTCAGACCCGATCTTCCGGTCGCAAGCCGACGCCGCGATTCGCGCGGTGCGGAATCCGCGGTGCCAGCCCTGGCCGGTGGCACCCGATCGCTATCAAGGTTGGCCAGATATCACGTTGAATTTCGACCCCAGTGACTTTCTCTGAGATGAAGATGAACCAGCCGCCTAGGAGCCTTTTGATGAACGCCCCGCTGCGCCTGAACTGGCTGCTGCCGACCCTGGTCGTGATTTGGTGTGTGGCCGCGTTCGCGCGTCCCGTCGCCGCGCAGATCGTCATCGACATCACCAACCCGACGATCCAGCCGTTGCCCCTGGCGGTGACCACCTTCCACGGCGTGGAGCCATCCGAACAGGAGGTCGGTCAGAACCTCGCGTCGGTGATTTCCGCCGACCTGGAGCGGTCGGGTCTGTTCCGCGCGATCGACCCGGCGGCGTACATCCAGGATCCGGCGTCGCTGCAGAACGGTCCGACCTATTCGGAATGGCGAATCATCAGTGCCGACGCGCTGGTCGGCGGCTCCGTAATTACCCAGGCGGACGGCCGGCTGCGCGTCGAATTCCGGCTGTGGGACGTGATCGCCGAGCGCCAGGTCACCGGCCTTGCCTACTTCACCGCGCCGAACAATTGGCGTCGCGTGGGACACATCATCGCCGACGCCATATTCAAGGAGATCACCGGCGAGGAAGGGTTCTTCGACACGCGGGTCGTCTATGTGTCCGAGACCGGCCCGCTGGACCACCGCGTCAAGCGCCTGGCGATCATGGACCAGGACGGCGAGAACCACAGCTTTCTGACCGACGGGTCCACCCTGGTCCTGACCCCGCGCTTCTCGCCGACCGCGCAGGAGATCACCTATCTCGCCTATTACAACGACCAGCCGCGGGTCTATCTGTACAATATCGAATCGGGACGGCGGGAGGTGCTCGGCGACTTCCCCGGCATGACCTTCGCGCCGCGCTTCACCCCGGACGGCAACCAGGTCGTGATGAGCCTGGCCACCGACGGCAATTCCGACATCTACACGATGGATCTCAGGACCCGCCAACTGCGGCGGCTGACCTACGACACGGGCATCGACACGTCGGCGTCGTTCTCGCCCGACGGGATCCAGCTGGCGTTCGAATCCGACCGCGGCGGGTCGCAGCAGCTCTACGTCATGCGCGCCGACGGGTCGGGCGTCCAGCGAATCAGCTTCGGCGAGGGCCGCTACGGCGGACCCGTGTGGTCGCCGCGCGGCGACCTCATCGCCTTCACCAAGATCCTTGCCGGACGATTCTATATCGGCGTGATGCGCCCCGACGGCTCCAACGAGAAGCTGTTGGCCGAGGCGTTCCACGTCGAGGGGCCGACCTGGGCGCCCAACGGCAGGGTGTTGATGTATTTTTCGGAGACGCCCTCGGGCGCCGACGGCACGGCGCGGATCGCCAGATTGCAGGCGGTTGACCTCACCGGAACGCACAATTGGGCGGTGCCGACACCCCTCGGCGGATCGGACCCTGCGTGGTCGCCCTTGATTCCATAGTGACACGTCGATATCTTCGCGCTACTCAACCGATGGGGCGGACGATTCGATCTGCGCCGCGCGCTGGGGAGGCGCGACAATTTCGACACATTCCCGGGGCTCTCTGTCCGGGGGATGATCCCATGCCTCACCTCACCAAAATGTTCAGGGGGTTTTAGAGATGCATCTTAAGGCTTTGTCGATGTTCGCCGCGGTTCTGCTGGTCGCTGCGTGCGCCGGTCAGGAAATGGAGAGCGTCAGCAGCGAAGGGACGATGGAATCCAGTGGTCAGGTGGCGGCGGGACCGGCGGCCGGTTCCGCACAGGACTTTCTGGTCAATGTCGGCGACCGCGTGTTCTTCGGGTACGACCGCTTCAACCTGACCGCCGAAGCGCGAGCGACGCTGGAGCGGCAGGCGGTGTGGCTGAACCAGTATTCCAGCGCGCGAATCAACGTCGAGGGGCACGCCGACGAGCGCGGCACCCGCGAATACAACCTGGCGCTGGGCGATCGCCGCGCCAGCGCGGTGAAGAACTACCTCGTCGCCAACGGTGTCAGCGCGGGGCGCATCACGACGATCAGTTATGGCAAGGAACAGCCGGCGATGCTCGGCTCAAACGAGGCCGCGTGGGCGCAGAACCGGCGCGGCGTGTCCATCATCAACTGACGTCGGCCATCCGGCGGCCGCCAGCCGCGGCGCGTCGGATCGAATAAAGGCGCCCGACCGCCCCCTCCGCGCAACCGCGGAGGCGTGCGGCCGGGCGCCTTAATTTTGCCCGGTTGGCCGGGCACCGTGACCGCCTCATCGCCATCGGGTCCGTTGCGATTTTGCGTGGGTGAACGGAAAGCGATGCCAATGCCTGACTTCGTCCCTCTTCCAGCCGGCACCGGTCGACAAGCCGTCGCCGAGTCGGCACCGGCACGGCTTTGGGCATCGCGGCTGCTGACGCTGTTGGCGGTTGCCGTGGTCTTCGTCGCCGCGCCCGTCGTGCCGGCGGCCGCGCAGCTTTCTGAGGGCGAATCGCTGAGCAACCGGCTGTCCCGTCTGGAGCGCGAGCTGCAGACCCTGAGCCAGCAGGTCTATCGCGGCGGCTCCGCGCCCACCGTCCTGACGACGATCCCCGAGGGCGATCTGCCGGAAGGCTTCGCCGCGCGGCTGGAAATCCGGGTGTCGCAGCTCGAGCGGCAGATCCAGATGCTGACCGGCCAGGTCGAACAGTCGCAATACCAGGGCCGCCAAGTCGGCGACCGGCTGGAACGGGCGCTGACCGACATCGAATACCGCCTGACGGTGCTGGAAGGCGGCACGCCGACCGGTCCCGCGCCGACCGCGCAGACGCTCATCGGTCAACCGCCGGCGCCGAGTGCCGGCGGGCCCGCGCCCCTGGTCGCGGGTGGTGCGACTGTGGGCGGATCGGCGATCGGCGGCCAGGTCGTCGGTGCCGCGCCGGCGCCGGCGGGGGCGGAGGCTACCCTGGGCACCCTGACGGTGATTCCACCGCCTGAGACCGCCACGGCGGCGTTGGCGCAGCCGGTCGCGCTGCCGTCGGGCGATGTCACGTCACAGTACGACTTTGCGTACGGCCTGTTGGCCCAAGGCGAGTACGTGCGCGCCCAACAGGCGCTTGTCCTGTTCACCCAGGCCAATCCGGATCATCCGCTGGCCAGCAACGCGCAATACTGGCTGGGCGAAACCTACTTTGTCAGAGAGCAATACAACGACGCGGCGATCTCATTCGCCCAGAGCTATCAGCAGTTCCCGCAAGGCGCCAAGGCGGTCGACAGCCTGCTGAAGCTTGGCATAACCCTGGCGGCGATGGGCAACAGCGACGACGCCTGTCTGACTTACGCCCAACTCGACCAGGAGTTCCCGAACGCGCCGATGGGCATCAAACGCCGCGTGGAGCAGGAACGAAACCGCCTGCAGTGCCTGTAATCCGGCGACCGAATGGACCGGCCAGCCGCGTCCCCCGTCACCGCGGAGGAGTTTTCCGTTGCGTTGGCGCGGATCGGGCCTTGGGAGGCCGGGCCGGCGGTCGCCGTCGCGGTTTCCGGCGGACCTGACAGTCTGGCGCTGTGCCTGCTGGCCGACCGCTGGGCGCGGAACCGTGGCGGGTGCGTGCTGGCATTGACCGTCGACCACGGCCTGCGTCCCGAAGCGGCCGACGAGGCGGCCGCCGTCGGCCGCTGGCTCGCCGCCCGCTCCATCGACCAACAGGTGCTGCGATGGCGGCCGGCCGCGGCGACGGGGTCGGTGCAAGCGGCGGCGCGCGACGCCCGCTATCGACTGCTCGAGGGCGCCTGTTCCGCGCGCGGAATTCTCCACCTGATGCTGGCCCACACCCTGGACGACCAGGCCGAAACCGTGCTGCTTCGCCTGGCCAAGGGCAGCGGCGTCGACGGGCTGGCCGCGATGGCGCCGGTGCGCGAGGCCGCCGAGGTCAGGCTGCTGCGCCCGCTGCTGGATATCACCAAGGCGCGGCTGCGGGACACTTGCCGGTCGTTCGGCCAGTCCTGGCTCGACGACCCGTCGAACCGGTCCCACCGATTCGCCCGCGGCCGGCTGCGGGGCGTATCCGCCGCACTCGCCGCCGAGGGGCTGACGCCCGATCGCCTGGCCGCCACGGCGCGGCGGGCGGCGCGGGCGCGCGCGGCGCTCGAGACGGCGGCGGCCGAGTTGCTGGCGCGGTGCGCCACGCTCTATCCCGAAGGCTACGCCGTGCTCGATCTGCCGGCGCTGCGTGCGGCGTCGCCCGAACTCAGTCTGCGGGCCCTGGCGCGCTGCGTGACGGCGGTCGGCGGCGGCGCCCATCCGCCGCGGCTTGAGCGGCTGGAGCGGGTCTACGGCGCGCTTCGCGACGATGGCGCCGCCCGTGGCCGCACCCTCGCCGGGTGTTGCCTGAGGCCGCTGGACGGCGGCCCCTGGCTGATCCACCGGGAGCCGGCGGCGGCGACCGACCGCCAGCCGGTGTCGCCGGACGCCGCCGATTCGGCCCGGACGGTGCGCTGGGACAACCGGTTTCGCGTCACCTTGCCGCACCTGCCGCGCCCGCGCGGGCGCCTTGAGCTGCGCCGACTGGGCCAGTCGGGGCGCTCGACCCTGGCGACGTGCCGGGCGCCGGCGCCCGGCCGGCCGGCGGCGGTCATGTTGTCGCTGCCGGGATTGTGGGATGGCGACCTATTGCTGGGGCTGCCGCGGTTCGCCGGCGGCGAGGATGGCGCGGAATCGGCCGGCCTGTTGCCGTTCACGGTCGCGTTCGCGCCGTCGTGGCAGGTGGCCGGGTCGGCGTTTGCAGTTGTTTAAGCCGAGGGCCGCATTATCTAAAGTGTCGTCAGTTATCGAGGGGGGTAGTTCCGCCGGGACGCGCAATGACGTGCCGGACGGCACCCGGTCGACAAGAGGCAGCTGCCAGTGAACAATTTCGGCAAGAATCTCGCGCTGTGGATCATCATCGGCCTGCTCCTGGTGGCGCTGTTCAACCTGTTCCAGAGTTCCGGCCCCAGCGGTCCGAAGGCGTCGATCCCGTATAGCGAATTCATCTCCGCAGTCGACAACGGCCAGGTTGCCGACGTCACCATCAAGGGGCAGCAAATCAGCGGGCATTACCGGGACAATCGCCCGTTCAGCACCTATGCGCCCGAGGACGCCAGCCTGGTGCCGCGGCTGACCGATGCCGATGTCCGCATCATCGTCACGCCGGACGACAGCAACGGACCGTCGCTGTTCAACATCCTGCTGAGCTGGTTCCCGATGCTGCTGCTGATCGGCGTGTGGGTATTCTTCATGCGCCAGATGCAGGGCGGCGGCGGCAAGGCGATGGGTTTCGGCAAGTCGCGCGCGCGCATGCTGACCGAACGCACCGGACGGATCACCTTCGACGACGTCGCCGGCGTCGACGAGGCGAAGATGGAGCTGGAGGAGATCGTCGAATTCCTCAAGGACCCGCAGAAGTTCCAGCGGCTGGGCGGCAAGATCCCCAAGGGCGTCCTGCTGGTCGGCCCGCCCGGAACCGGCAAGACGCTGATCGCCCGTGCGGTCGCCGGCGAGGCCAACGTGCCGTTCTTCACCATTTCCGGCTCGGATTTCGTGGAGATGTTCGTCGGCGTCGGCGCCAGCCGCGTGCGCGACATGTTCGAGCAGGGCAAGAAGAACGCCCCGTGCATCATCTTCATCGACGAGATCGACGCGGTCGGCCGCCATCGCGGCGCCGGCCTGGGCGGCGGCAATGACGAGCGCGAACAGACCCTGAACCAGCTGCTGGTCGAGATGGACGGCTTCGAGGCCAACGAGGGCGTCATCCTGATCGCCGCGACCAACCGTCCGGATGTGCTGGACCCGGCGCTGCTGCGTCCCGGGCGGTTCGACCGCCAGGTCGTGGTGCCCAACCCCGACGTCGTCGGGCGCGAGAAGATCCTCAAGGTGCATATGCGCAAGGTGCCGCTGGCGCCCGACGTCAACCCGCGGACGATCGCCCGTGGCACGCCGGGCTTTTCCGGCGCCGACTTGGCCAACCTGGTCAACGAGGCGGCGCTGTTGGCCGCCCGTCACGGCAAGCGGGTGGTCGGCCAGGACCAGTTCGAGGCGGCCAAGGACAAGGTGATGATGGGCGCGGAACGCCGCTCCCTGGTCATGTCCGACGAGGAGAAGAAGCTGACCGCCTATCATGAGGCGGGGCACGCCGTCGTCGCGTTGCACGAGCCGGAGTCGGACCCGATCCACAAGGCGACGATCATCCCGCGCGGCCTCGCCCTGGGCATGGTCATGCGGCTGCCCGAAGGCGACCGGCTGTCGATGCCGCGCAACAAGCTGGAGGCCGACTTGGCCGTCGCCATGGGCGGGCGCATCGCCGAAGAGCTGATCTTCGGCCGCGAGCGGGTGACCTCCGGGGCCTCCGGCGACATCCAGATTGCGACCAACCTGGCCAAGAAGATGGTCACCGAATGGGGCATGAGCGACAAGATGGGCATGCTGCAGTACGGCGCGCCGGAAACGGAGGTGTTCCTGGGCCATTCGGTCACCCAGCACAAGAGCATGTCCGACGCCACGGCGACCTTGGTCGATCAGGAGGTCCGCCGGATCGTCGACGACGCCTACGCGCGGGCGAACAAGACCCTGACCGACCATATGGATGAGCTTCATGCCGTCGCGAAGGGCCTGCTGGAGTACGAAACGCTCAGCGGCGACGAGATCAATGCGCTGTTGCGCGGCGAGGAGATCGTGCGCGAACAGCCCGAGGACTCTGCGCCGCCGCCGCCGAAGCCGAAGAAGCAGCCCGGCAAGCGGGCTTCGGTGCCCAGCGGCGGCACCAAGGGCGGCCTGGGCCCGGAGCCGCAGCCCGGAACCTGACACGCGATTCGAAGGAGGCTTGCCATAAGCAGGCCGGCGAACGGCCCCGGACCGCTCCGGGGCTTTTGCGCGTGGGCGGACCGGTCCGATGCCCGCCTGTACCTGCGGCCGCTGGGCCTGACGGATGGCCCGGCGGGCGGGCGGCCGCTCGCCGGCGGGCCGCTTGCCTTCGACCGGGCCGAGCTGATCGTGCGCCGCGCCGGCGAGGTCGCACGCGCCATCGCCACCATCGACGAGATCCAGGCGTGGGCCGCCGCCGCCGGGCTCACCGCCGCCGTCGACGCGCGCCTCGACGCGCTCGGCCGGGCGCGGCCACCGCTGACGCCCGCCACCGATGACCGCGACCCGCAGATCATGGGAGTCGTCAACGTCACACCGGACAGCTTCTCCGACGGCGGCGACTTCCTTGACCCGGACCGGGCGATCGCCCACGGGCTGGCGCTGAAGGCGGCCGGAGCCGACATCCTGGACGTCGGCGGCGAATCGACCCGCCCCGGCGCCGCCCCGGTCGGCCGCGACGAGGAGCTGCGCCGCGTGCTGCCCGTGGTCGCGGCGCTGGCCGAGGCGGGGGCAGTGGTGTCGATCGACAGCCGCCACGCCGTGGTGATGCGGGCGGCCCTGTCGGCGGGCGCCGCCATCCTCAACGACGTGACGGCGCTGGACGGCGATCCCGACAGCCTGGGCGTCGCGGCCGACAGCGGCGTCCCGGTCGTCCTCATGCACATGCGGGGCGATCCGCGCACCATGCAGGCGGCGCCGCGCTACGACGACGCGCCACTGGACGTGTACGACTTTCTGGCCGGCCGGCTGGTCGCCTGCGCCGCAGCCGGCATCGACCCGGCCCGAATCGTCGTCGACCCGGGCATCGGGTTCGGCAAGACCGTCGACCACAATGTCGCGATCCTGCGCCACGCGGCGCTGTTTCACGGACTGGGCTGCCGCGTGCTGGTCGGGGTGTCGCGCAAGAGCTTCATCGCCAGGCTGAGTGGCGGCGAACCGGCCAAACAGCGACTCGGCGGCTCGCTGGCGGCCGGCCTGGCTGCGCTGGACCGGGGCGCGCAGATCCTGCGCGCGCACGACGTCGCCCAGACGCGCCAGGCGGTGGCCGTATGGCGGGCGTTAGCGGACCCTACTGGCCCGAAATTGGACGTAATTGATCCTTAAGGACCATAGCATTCGACAACTCGCAGGCGGCTGCCGCACCGGCGCGGGTTGACGAGTCATTAACCTTAACAAGTGATTAACTCGGCATGACACGGAAGCTCTTCGGCACCGACGGGATTCGCGGCACCGCCAACAGCGAGCCGATGACGGCGGAGACCGCGCTGAGGGTCGCCATGGCGACCGCCGCGCAGTTCCGCAACGGCAACCACCGCCATCAGGTGGTGATTGGCAAGGACACGCGGCTGTCGGGCTATATGGTCGAACCGGCGCTGACCAGCGGATTCATCTCGATGGGCATGGACGTGATGCTGGTCGGGCCGATGCCGACGCCGGCGGTCGCCATGCTGACCCGGTCGCTGCGGGCCGACATCGGCGTGATGATCTCGGCCTCGCACAACCCGTTCGAGGACAACGGCATCAAGCTGTTCGGCCCGGACGGCTACAAGCTGTCCGACGAGGTCGAGGCGGCGATCGAGGCGCGGGTGGAGAACGGCTTCGCCGCCGACCTGCCGGCGCCGGCCGGGCTGGGCCGCGCGCGCTGGCTGGTGGACGCGCAGGGCCGCTACATCGAGTACGTCAAGAGCACCTTTCCCCCGCGCCTGCGGCTCGATGGGTTGAAGATCGTGGTCGATTGCGCCAACGGCGCGGCCTACAAGGTGGCGCCGCAGGTGCTGTGGGAGCTGGGCGCCGATGTCGTCCCGGTCGGAGTCGAGCCCGACGGCTTGAACATTAACCTGAACTGCGGCGCCACGTCGACGGAGCGCATGCGCGAAATGGTCGTGGCGCACAATGCCGATCTGGGCATCGCACTGGACGGCGACGCCGACCGGCTGATCGTCGCAGACGAGTGCGGCAGCCAGATCGACGGCGATCAGGTGATGGCGCTGATCGCGGGCAGCTGGGCGGCGGCGGACCGCCTGACCGGCGGCGGACTGGTCGCCACCGTGATGTCGAATCTGGGGCTCGAGCGCTACCTTGACGGTCGCGGCCTGAAGCTGCACCGCACGGTGGTCGGCGACCGCTACGTCGTCGAGGCGATGCGCGCCAAATCGTTCAATGTCGGCGGCGAGCAGTCCGGCCACATCGTCCTGAGCGACTACAGCACCACCGGCGACGGCCTCATCGCTGCGCTGCAGGTGCTGGCGGTGATCCAGCAGGCGGGTGCGCCGGCCAGCGAGGTCTGCCGGGTGTTCGAACCCGTGCCGCAGCGCCTGCGCAACGTCCGCTATTGCGCCGTCGGCGGCGGCTCGCCGCTCGACCACCCCACCGTGCGCCGCGCCGTCGACGGCGGCGAAAAGCGCCTGGGCGCGGCTGGCCGTCTGGTCATCCGCAAGTCCGGCACCGAGCCGCTGATCCGCGTCATGGGCGAGGGCGACGACGCCGCCCTGGTCGACAGGGTCGTCGACGACATCGTCAAGGCGGTCGAGACGGCGTCGCAAAAGATGGCGGGCGTGGCGTAGCTGCCAAACCGGCTGTCGCGATTGAACCAGGGCAATGCATTGGTTGACTAGCGCCGGCGGCGGCTGATACCGGTCGTACGTCATTGGACCGGGGGTGCCCCCATGTCGCTGCCGCTCTATCAGGTCGACGCCTTCACGGGCGCCGTGTTCGCCGGCAACCCCGCCGCCGTCTGCCCGCTCGACGATTGGTTGCCGGACGCCATGCTGCAGTCGATCGCGGCGGAGAACAATCTGTCGGAGACCGCGTACTTCGTGCCCGACGGCGACGGCTACGCGCTGCGCTGGTTCACCCCGGCGGCCGAGGTCGATCTGTGCGGCCACGCCACCCTGGCGTCGGGCTTCGTGATCATGACGCTGCTGCAGCCCGGGCGCGACAGCGTCGCCTTCCACACTCGCGTGTCCGGCACGCTGACCGTGGCCCGCGACGGCGACCGCTTCGTCATGGACCTCCCACAATGGCCGGCGGACCCCGCCACCGTGTCGCCGGACCTGGGCGCCGCGCTGGGGCGCGCGCCGGCGCTGCTGTTCACCGGACCGGACTGGATGGCGGTGTTCGATCACGAGGGCGACGTGGCCGCGCTCGACCCCGACATGGCGGCGCTCGCGCGGATCGAGGCGCGCGGCGTCATCGCCACGGCGACGGGCCGCGATGTCGACTTCGTGTCGCGCTTCTTCGCGCCCCGGTTCGGCATCCCGGAGGACCCGGTGACCGGGTCCGCCCACTGTATGCTGGCGCCATACTGGGCCGAGCGCCTTGGCAAGACGGACCTTTTGGCGCGCCAGATCTCGCGCCGCGGCGGCGAGGTCCACTGCACGGTTGCGGACGGAAGGGTCCGGCTCGCCGGCCGGGCGGTGCTGTACATGGAAGGCCGCATCCACGTCTGAGGACCGGCCGTCCGCGAACAGCCATATTCGGCGCGATTGGGGAGGTGGGCGCTGCCTGTCGTTTGCCATTGCCGGACTCGGTCCGGCAATCAACTCTTACCGCCGCACGATGGATGCCCGGCACGAGGCTAGCCCGCATCTCTCACACTGGCCATGGTCTGCGCGGCGCGACAGCGCCGCCCTCCGGGTCGCGCCCGGCGGCCCGCCCGCTGCGTCGAACGCCTCGACC
>JAZFQW010000234.1:0-11105 GCA_036445335.1 Alphaproteobacteria bacterium
GGTTCCCTTGTCCGCTCGCTGCGTTGCGCTCCGCTTGCGGTGCGCAGGCACCGCGGCGCGAACCGCGCCTGACGAGCGGACAAGGGAACCCGGTCAAATGGGTCACTATCAGCGATCCTTGGTATTAACCCGCATTTTCCACACTGGCCACGGTCTGCGTGGCCAGTGTGAGAGATCCAAACTAGCCCGCGCCGTGGCGGCGTGCCAGCCGCCGGCGGCGGCACCCGTCGTCGCGGCGCCTCGCCGGATCGGTCCTACTGGCTGGCCCAGATGATCCGGGCAATCCAGTCGACGTCGCGTCGCGCCAGTACGCGGTCGGCGTGGGCGGCGTTGAGCGACCGCAGCTCGATGCGGTTGGCGCTCATCCGCGCCAGTTCCTTCGCCATCACCTCGCCGCCCTCGGTCCTGACCACGACGCGGTCGCCGCGGCGGATGCCGGCGGCGGGCGACACGATGATCCGGTCGCCGTCGCGATAGACCGGCTCCATGCTGTCGCCGGCGATCTCCAGGGCGTAGGCGTGGAGGTCGCCCAGCTCGGGGAACAGTACCTCGTCCCAGCCGCTGCCGGTCGGGTAGCCGGCGTCGTCGAAATAGCCCGCGGCGCCGGCCTGGGCGTAGCCGATGATCGGCACCCGCTGCAGCGCCTCGCCCGGTTCGCCCAGCAGGCCGACGAATTCGGCCATCGAGCTGCCAGTGGCGGCGAGGATCTTCGCCAGGCTCTCGGTCGACGGCCAGCGCAGCTTGCCCTGGGCGGTGGTCCGCTTGCTGGGGTTGAAGGTCGTCGGGTCGAGCCCCGACCGGCGGGCCAGACCCGAGGCGGACCACCCATGCCGCGCCGCCAGTGCGTCGATCGCCCGCCATACGTCGCCATGCTTCAGCATGGGAACATGTTCTCATACACGGCGGCGGGCGTCGCTAGGAAATTATTCACCGGGCAGAGTCCATGGGAATGTCGTCCGAGCCGGCACGGATTCCTCCAGCGCCGGTCCGTGCCGAAGGACCCTCTCCCCAGACGCAACGTCAGCCGGTCTGCTGCACCATCGCCCGGAAGACCCGCCAGGCGGCCTCGACCGACACGTGGCCGGCGCGCGCGCCGGCGGCCAGCATGGCGGCGGTCGGCTTGATCGGGACGGTGACCATGCTGGTCTCGCCGCCGGCCGGTGCGTCCAGCGCGAAGGCCATGGCATCGTCGCCGGTGAAGTCCGCCTTGGTGCCGGGATTCAGCAATTTGGTGTTCCTTGACATTCGACCACTCCCCTCTGCGGTGGGGAGGGAGGCAAGGACGGTGCCAAGCCGATCGGCGGACGGTGACGCGACAGCGCGAGACCGCTTCATCCGCCGCGGCGACCGAAAACTGCGCCGGTCGCGCCATTCGCGCGGCACGTGGTTAATAGGTTCTTTCCAAGATGCGAAAGATAAATTTGCAAAATGCCATCCAATATTCCAGCGGATTCGCAATTTGCAAATGGCCGCGACCGGATGTGGCTGTGACAGCCGGGGTCCGGCCTGATAGCGTGCCGCGCCATGAACACCACGATCTACAAGATCTGCGACGCCGAGGACAGGGCGGCCGCCGATGCCGACGGGCGGTATCGCGGCTCGGCGGTCGACCACGCAGACGGTCTCATCCACTTGTCATCCGCCGGTCAGCTGGCGGTCGACGCCGGCCGGCCGGGCGACGCGATCCGGTGGGAGCCGTCGCGCGGTGGCGCGCTGTTCCCGGACCTGTATGGGGCGTTGCCGCTCAGCGCGGTGTCGTCGGTTGCCGGGCTCACGCTCGGGCCGGACAGCCGCCACGTGTTGCCGACCCGCTAGGAGCCTGTCCGAGTAATGCAAATGGGCAGCACCGAGTTTTCAGGGGCTTGGGCTAGGATGACGTCGCGTGGCGATGCTGGACGCATCGAGAGCGGCGCCGGACGACGTCCCAAGCCCTTGATAACGCGGCCCTGCGGGTCGACCAGGGAGGCGCGCGCGCGGCGTCGCGAACGCTTGACGATGCGCCCGGCGTCGCCGCCGCGCCCGCTCCCGACACCCGCGCCTCCCTGGTCGATGCTGCCCATAAGCATTACTCGGACAGGCTCCTAGCACGTCGCCCGGACGGACATGCCCGATCTGTTTCCGTTGGCCCGCCCGCTGCTCCACGCGCTGCCGCCGGAAGCCGCGCACCGGCTGACCCTGCTGGCGCTCAAGGCGGGCTTGGCTCCTCGCGCCCGGGGTCCGGCCGATCCGCTGCTGAAGACCCGGCTGTGGGGGCGCGACTTCGCCAATCCGATCGGCCTTGCCGCCGGCTTCGACAAGGATGGCGAGGTGTTCGACGCGATGCTGCGGATCGGCTTCGGCTTCGTCGAGGTCGGCGGCGTTACGCCCGAGCCGCAGGCCGGCAATCCCCGGCCGCGGGTCTTCCGGTTGCCTGACCAGGGTGCCATGATCAACCGGCTGGGGCTGAACAGCCACGGCTTGGCGGCGCTGCGCGCCAATCTGCAACGGCGTCGGTCGACCGCGCCGGTCGGCGTCAATCTGGGGCGGAACAAGGACAGCCGCGACCCCGACGCCGACTATCGCGTGCTGGTTCGCGGCCTGGCCGGCCTGGCCGACTTCCTGGTGATCAACGTGTCGTCGCCGAACACCCCCGGGCTGCGCGCGCTGCAGCGCCACGAGCCGCTGCAGCGACTGCTGGCCGGCGCGCTGGCGGCGCGCGACGAAACCGGCCAGGCGACGCCGGTTCTGTTGAAGATCGCGCCCGACCTGACGACCGAGGACCGCACGGACATCGCCCGGGTAGCGTTGGCCAGCGGGATCGATGGGCTGGTGGTGTCGAACACGACCGTCGCCCGCCCGGCCGGCCTTCCGGCCGCCTTGGCGGCCGAGCCGGGCGGCCTCAGCGGCCGTCCGCTGATGGCGCCGTCGACCGCGCTGTTGCGCGAGATGGCGGGTCTGACCGATCGCCGGCTGCCGATCATCGGCGTTGGCGGCGTGGCCAGCGGTGCCGACGTCTATGCCAAGATCCGCGCCGGCGCCTCGCTGGTCCAGCTCTACACCGCGCTGGTCTATCGCGGACCAAGGCTGCTGGCCGAGATCGTCGGCGATCTCGCCCGCCGGCTGCGGGCCGACGGCTTCTCGTCGGTTGCTGCCGCCGTGGGCGCCGATCTCTAGACCGCGCTTCTCACACCGGCCGCTCAAACCGCAGCCGGTGCGAGAAGTGCGGGTTAAGGCCGCGGGCGGCGCCGCCAAGGAATCGTTAACCAAAAAACAACGAAACGACGCGACAGTCGGCCGGCAGGAACGCCGGACCCCCGCCCATGTCGCTGCCGCGTCACGTCATCTTCGCCTTGATCTATGGGGTGATCGCCATCGCCGTCGCCCTGACTCTGCCGTACAGCGTGCCGAGCATGGAGAAGTGGACGGCGGTGGCGATCGGCGCGCTGGTGCTGACTTTCGGCGCGGTGCTGCACGAGGTCTATTCCCGCCAGGTGCGCGAACGCGACGTCCAGCGCGAGATGGCGCACCTGGCGGTGGCGCGCGACGACGTGCTGGGCGAACTGGCGCGAGCGCGCGCCGAGGTGCGGGCGATCCAGGGGCAACTGCTGCAACGGACGAAGGGCGAGCAGACGCTCGGCCGGGTCAAGGACGAGGTTCGCCTGCTGCAGGGCCTGGTCTCGCGGCTGTCAGACCCGCCGGCCGGCCGCGGCACTGCGCGGGGGCCCGTCCGCCAGGCGCCGCGCCCGCTGGTGCCGGCGGGGTCGCTGGCCGACGACGATATCGTCGCGCTGCTGCGCGATGCCCTGCGCCACGACCGGATCGACATGGCGCTGCAGCCGATCGTCAGCCTGCCGCAACGCAAGCCGCGCCACTACGAGGCGCTGTGCCGGATCCGCGACGCCGCCGGCGCCCATCTGCAGGCCGGCGCGTTCATCGGCCTGGCTGAGCGCGAGGGGCTGGTGGCGACGATCGACAACATCCTGCTGTTCCGCTGCGTGCAGCTGGTCAGGGAGTCGCTGCGCCGCCACAGCACGGTCGGGTTCTTCGTCAACGTGTCGATCCATACCCTGGCCGACCGGCTTTTCATGGCGCAGTTTGTCGAGTTCATGGCGGGCAATCGCGAGCTGTCGTCGCGCCTGGTGTTCGAGATCGGCACCGACGACTTCTTCGGCGCGCTCGACGTCCTGCGCGGTCCGATCGAGGTCCTCGGCCAGCTCGGCTTCCGCTTCTCGCTCGACAAGGCGCGCGCGCTGGTCGGGCTGGACGCCGGCCTGCTGGAACAGTGCCACGTCCGCTTCCTCAAGATCGACGTCAATGCGCTGCTGGCGGACGTGCGGGACCCGGAAAGCCCGCTTGACATCGATGCGGTGAAGCAGGCGTTCGAGCGGGCGTCGATCGACCTGATCGTCGACCGCGTCGAGACCGAGCAGGCGCTGGTCGAGGTGCTCGACCTGCCGATCGACTACGGCCAGGGCGTGCTGTTCGGCGAACCGCGCGAAATCTGACGGACTTCAGCGCCAAGTCAGGCAGGTCGTCGCCAGTATGAAAAATGCCGGCCAGGTGGTAGATCACTCGCGCCCTTCACCGAGATCAGCCCCATGGCGACCGAAATCCCCATCCTGCCCGGCATCGCCGCGATTGCCGACCGCTACGACGGCTATATCCTCGACCTGTGGGGGGTCGTCCACAACGGCCGGCGTCCCTATGCCGGGGTGGTCGACTGCCTGGAGCGGATGCGCCGCGCCGGCAAGACGGTGTGCCTGCTGTCCAACGCGCCGCGCCGGGTCGCCGGCATCGTCCAGCGGCTGAGCGAGATCGGCGTCCCGCCGGACTGTTACGACCACGTGATGTCGTCGGGCGAGGCGACCTTCGAGGCGCTGCGCGATCGGCCGGACGGGTTCCACGCCGCGCTGGGACGGCGCTGCCTGCACATCGGTCCGCCGCGCGACAATTCGGTCTATGATGGCCTCGATTTCGACATCGTCGACGACCCCGCCGCCGCCGATTTCATGCTCAACACCGGCAACCACGAATACACCGACACCGTCGCCGACTACGAGGGGCTGCTGGCGGCGGCGGCGGGACACGACCTGCCGATGGTCTGCGCCAACCCCGACTTGGTTGTCGTCGTCGGCGACACCATCGCGATCTGCGCCGGCACGCTCGCGGCCCGCTACGAACAGCTGGGCGGCCGCGTCGCCTATCACGGCAAGCCGTATCCGTCGGTCTACGCGCGCTGCTTCGAGATGCTGACCGGCATCGACCGGGCGCGCATCGTCGCGGTCGGCGACAGCTTCCGAACCGACATCGCCGGCGCCAACGCCACCGGGATCGACAGCGTCCTGGTGGCCGGCGGCATCCACGCCGACGAGCTGGCGGCGACGCCGGGCGGACCGCCGGACCCGGTCAGGGTGGCGGACGCCGCGGCAAGGAACGGCCACCGCCCGACCGCGGCGGTGGCCGGGCTCGTCTGGTGACCGCTCAAGTCACTGCGGCGCGGACCTTCAGGTCGGGGCGGTCCCAGGCGCGGGAGTCCATCACCGCGCGCAGGGTGGCGACGGCGTCCCAGATGTCGGCGTAGCCGTTGTACAGCGGCGCGAAGCCGAAGCGGATCAGGTCTGGGGCGCGGAAATCGCCGATCACGCCGCGTTCGATCAGCGCCTGCATGATGGCGTAGCCGTGGTCGTGGGCGAACGACACCTGGCTGCCGCGCAGGCGGCCGTCGCGCGGGCCGGCCAGGGCGAATCCGAAACTGCCGCAGTCGCGCTCGACCAGTGCGATCATCAGGTCGCCCAAGGCGATCGATTTCTCCCGCAGCGCCGCCGCGTCGGCCTCCAACATCAGCTCGACGCCGCAGTCCAGAGCGGCGGTCGCCAGCACCGAGGGTGTCGAGCAGGTCATCCGGCGGATGCCGGGCGCCGGACGGTAGTCGGGCGCGAAGTCGAACGGCGCCTCGTGGCCCAGCCAGCCGGACAACACCGGCCGCACCCGGTCCTGCCAGCGCCGCGCGACGAACAGGAAGGCCGGCGCGCCCGGCCCGCCGTTCAGGTACTTGTAGCCGCAGCCGACCGCGAAGTCGGCGCCCTGCCCGTCGCCGCGGCGCCCGTCCAGGCCGAGCGGGCGGTTGAGGTCGACCGGAATCGCCCCGGCGCTGTGCGCCAGGTCCCAGATCACCAGCGCGCCATTGTCGTGCGCCGCCCGGGTCACATGCGCCATGTCGTGGCGCCGCCCGGTACGGTAGTTGACCTCGGTCAGCATGACCACGGCGGTGTCGGCGTCGATCGCGTCGACGACGCCATCCTCGTCGACCAGGCTGAGCCGGCAGCGGTCGCCCAGCAGGACCGTCAGTCCCTGCGCCATGTAGAGGTCGGTCGGGAAGTTCTGCCGGTCCGACAACACGGTGGCGCGGCCCGGGTTGAGGTCCAGCGCCGCGGCGAGCACCTTGAACAGGTTGATCGCCGTCGTCTCGGCGACCAGCACCTCGTCCGGCTCGGCGCCGATCAGCCGGGCTATCCTGCCGCCCAGCGCCGGCGGCCGGTCGATCCAGCCGTGGTCCAGCCAGCCGCGGATCAGGCCGTCGCCCCATTCACGGCGGACCAGCCGGTCGAGCCGGTCGGCCGTCGTCACCGGCAGCGCGCCCAGCGAGTTGCCGTCGAGATAGACCACGCCCGGTGGCAGGGCGAACCGGTCACGAAAGCGCCGCAGCGGGTCGGCGGCGTCGCGGGCCTCCACGTCGGCGCGGGATATCGGTGTCATGGCACGGGTGTTCCTCTTTGACTTGGCGCGCGCCGCAAGGGTACAGGATTGTCGGGCGTCCGTGCGGCATGGCGACGAGCTCCCCAGAGGCACTGACGCGGCGCGAGCCTGGAGGCCATTCATGACCGAGGCGACCTGGTTGTGGCGGTTCGACCTGCCGCCCGACCGGCTGTGGCCGATCCTGTCGGACACCGCGCGGTTCAACGAGGCCTTGGGCACGCCGAAATACCGGATGGAGGAGATTCCCCAGCCCGACGGCACGGTGCTGCGGCTGGCCCGCGCCAGATTCGGCCGGTTGAGGCTGGAATGGGAGGAGCGGCCCTACGAGTGGATCGAAGGACGGCGCTGGGCGCAGACCCGAGTGTTCCGCACCGGCCCGTTCCGGCGCCTCGGCGCGGCGCTGCGGCTGGAGGTCGACGGCGGCGGCGCCTGCGTCGCGTATACGCTGGCGGCCGAGCCCGCCAACCTGCTCGGCCGCGCCCTGCTGCGCCTGGGATTCCTGAGAAAGACCGGCAGGACGATCGAGCGGTTGGTCCGTGCGGCGGCCGCGTTCGCCGCCGGCCAACGGCCCCAGCCGTTCGACTTCACGCCGCCGCCGCCGCCGCCCGGCGCGGCGGAGCGCATCGCCGGCATGGTGGTGGAGATCGAACAGGGGCCGTATCACCACGGATTGGCGCCGCGCCTGGCGGCGCATGTCGCGACGGCGCAGGAGGTCGACTTGATGCGGATTCGTCCGTTGGCGCTGGCGCGGACCTGGCAGGCGCCGCCACGCACCGTGATCGAGCTGTGCCTCGCCGCGGTGACGGCCGGCATGCTGGAGATGCGCTGGGACCTGCTGTGCCCGCGCTGCCGTGGCGCCAAGGCGACGGTGCCGAGCCTAGACCTGTTGCCGTCCGGCGCCCATTGCGCATCGTGCAACATCGACTATGACCGCGATTTCGACCGTAACATCGAGCTGACGTTCAGCCCGGCTCCCTCGGTCCGGCCGATGCTACTGGGCGAATTCTGCCTGGGCAGCCCGATGACCACCCCGCACGTGCGGCTGCAGCAGATCGTCGCGCCGGGCGAACGGCGTGCGCTCGCGGTCGAGCTGCCGCCCGGCGACTACCGGCTGAGGACGCTGGAACCGGGCGGCGAGACCGATATCACCCACGCCGGCGGCGGGTTCCCCAGCCTCGTCGGCGACGGCGCGCACGTCGCCGTGGGCGCGTCGGGCGCGCCGGGCGAGGTCGTGATGGAGAATCGCGGGGCGGCCGAGCGCACCTTCATCGTCGAGAGTCGCGACTGGGTGCGCGATGCCCTGACCGCGCACCGCGTCGCCACCCTGCAGACATTCCGCGACCTGTTCGCCGGCCAGGCGCCGCGGCCGGGCGACTCCGTCGGCGTCAGCCAGGTGACACTGATGTTCACCGACCTGAAGGGGTCGACGGCACTGTACGAACGGCTCGGCGATGCCGCGGCCTACGAGCTGGTGCGCGCCCATTTCGCCTTTCTTGCCGACGCGGTGCGGCAGCGGGACGGCGCCATCGTCAAGACCATCGGCGATGCAGTGATGGCGGCGTTCCACGACCCGGCCGACGCCGTCGCGGCGGCGCTGGCGGTACAGAGCGAGGTCGCCGAGTTCAACCGTGACCACCGGCCGGAGGCGGTGGTGATCAAGATCGGCCTGCACGGCGGACCGTGCATCGCGGTGTCGCTCAACGACCGGCTCGACTATTTCGGCTCGACGACCAATCTGGCGGCCCGGCTGCAAGACCAGAGCACCGGCGGCGATGTCGTCGTGTCGGCCGATCTGGCGGCCGATCCCGACGTCGCCGCGTTGTTGGCGCCCCATGTGCTGACCGACGAATCGGCGGCACTCAGGGGATTCGACCGCCCGATCGCGTTCCACCGGCTGCCGGCGGACGGCCTCGGGCTGGCCGAATGAGCCAGCGCGTCATGGCCGACACGGCGTTGACGGAAGTGATGTGGCGATCACGCCACCCGACGTCGTCGCGACTGTCGATGTGGCGCTTGGCGGGCCCAATGCCGGAGCGGCAGGTCGCCGGGCAACGCCAGTTCCACGGCATCCGGCGGCTCGTGCCGGTGGCGCCCGGTGCGATGGACGCTCGGCGCGGCGCTTCGCTATAGTCGGCGTCCAAGGGTGGCGCAGCGGTCGGGAAGGAGCCATGGGCGGCAAACGCAAGACCGGTCTGGCGGACTGGCGCAAGGCGGCGGCGGCGGAGCTGAAGGGCCGGCCGGTGGACGACCTGACCTGGACCACGCCCGAGGGCATCGCCGTCAAGCCGCTCTACACCAGTGACGACGTGAAGGGCCTCGACGCGGTCGACGGCCTGCCCGGCTTCGCCCCGTTCCTGCGCGGCCCGCGCGCCACCATGTTCACCAACCGGCCGTGGACGCTGCGCCAGTACGCCGGGTTCTCCACCGCCGAGGAGTCCAACGCGTTCTACCGGGCCAACCTGGCGGCCGGGCAGATGGGGCTTTCGGTCGCCTTCGACCTGGCGACCCATCGCGGCTACGACAGCGACCACCCGCGCGTCGTCGGCGATGTCGGCAATGCCGGGGTGGCGATCGACTCCGTCGAGGACATGAAGACCCTGTTCGACGGCATCCCGCTCGACCGCATGTCGGTGTCGATGACCATGAACGGCGCGGTCCTGCCGGTGATGGCCGGCTATATCGTCGCGGCGGAGGAACAGGGAGTGGCGCCCGACCGGCTGTCCGGGACCATCCAGAACGACATTCTCAAGGAATTCATGGTCCGCAACACCTACATCTACCCGCCGGACCCGTCGATGCGGATCGTCGCCGACATCATCGCCTTCACCGCCGAGCACATGCCCAGGTTCAACTCGGTGTCGATCAGCGGCTACCACATGCAGGAGGCCGGCGCCACTGCGGTGCAGGAGCTGGCGTTCACCCTGGCCGACGGGTTGGAGTACGTCCGCGCCGCGCGGTCGAAGGGGCTCGACGTCGACCGCTTCGCGCCGCGGCTGTCGTTCTTCTTCGCCATCGGCATGAACGTCTTCATGGAAGTCGCCAAGCTGCGCGCCGCCCGCATGCTGTGGGCGGACCTGATGGAACGCGAGTTCGCGCCGAAAGACCCGCGGTCGCTGATGCTGCGCACCCACTGCCAGACGTCGGGCGTGTCGCTGACCGAGCAGGACCCCTACAACAACATCGTGCGCACCACGGTGGAGGCGATGGCGGCGGTACTGGGCGGCACCCAGAGCCTGCACACCAACGCGTTCGACGAGGCGCTGGGCCTGCCGACGCCGTTCTCCGCCCGCGTCGCGCGCAACACCCAGCTGATCCTGGCGGAGGAGACCGGGATTACGAAGGTCGTCGACCCGCTGGGCGGCAGCTACTATGTCGAGGCGCTGACCGCCGAGCTGGCCGACGCCGCGCGCGCGCTGATCGAAGAGGTCGAGGCGCTGGGCGGCATGACCAAGGCGGTCGCCGCCGGCCTGCCCAAGCTGCGCATCGAGGAGAGCGCGACCCGCCGCCAGGCGCGCATCGACCGCGGCGACGAGACCATCGTCGGGGTCAACAAGTACGTGCCCGACGCGCCCGACCATGTCGACGTGCTGGACGTCGACAACAGCGCCGTGCGCGAGGCCCAGATCGCGCGCCTGAACGCGGTCCGCGCTGGCCGTGACGAGGCGGCGTGCGGCGCCGCGCTGGCGGCGTTGACCCGGGCGGCGGCGGCCGGCTCCGGCAACCTGCTCGACCTGTCGGTGGCGGCGGCGCGGCGGCGCGCCACCGTCGGCGAGATCTCCGACGCGCTGGAGACCGTGTTCACCCGCCACCGCGCGGTGAACCGCTCGGTCTCCGGCGTCTACGCCGCGGCCTACGAGGGCGACGAGGGCTTCGAGCGCATCCGCGCCGAGGTCGCCGGCTTCGCCGAGGCGGAGGGCCGCCGCCCGCGCATGCTGGTGGTCAAGCTCGGCCAGGACGGCCACGACCGCGGCGCCAGGGTGATCGCGACGGCGTTCGCCGACATCGGCTTCGACGTCGACGTCGGCCCGTTGTTCCAGACCCCGGAGGAGGCGGCGCGCCAGGCGGTCGAAAACGACGTCCACGTGATCGGCGTGTCGTCCCAGGCGGCCGGCCACAAGACCCTGGTACCGGCGCTGACCGCCGCGCTGGAAGACCAGGGCGCCGACGACATCGTCACGGTTTGCGGCGGCGTCATCCCGCCCCAGGACTACGAGTTCCTTCTGAAGGCCGGCGCCAGCGCGATCTACGGCCCGGGCAGCAACAGTCCGCTCGCCGCGCACGAGATCCTGGGGATCATCAAGGGGCGGCGGGCGGCGGCGTGAGGCGACGGGTCGGCCGAGACCACCCGGCAGTATGGAACGTGCCGGCAC
>JAZFQW010000235.1:0-3533 GCA_036445335.1 Alphaproteobacteria bacterium
TATCACAGGGGCGGCGAGGTCGGGCCCGCCTATGGTGCGGCGCGGCTCGGCCGGTTGGCCGCGACGGCCGAGGACCCCGCCGCCGTGTGCACCCGCCCGCCGGTCGACCACGTGATCGCGCCGGAACCGGCGCTGGTCGGACGCTATGCCGAAAAGGCGGCGGCCTTCCGGGCGCTTTATCCGACCCTCAAGTCACGCTTCGCCGCCGACTGACCGGCGACCGCGAATCCCTGGAGACAGACATGACCGAACCGTTTTTCGAAGGCATCGACGAGATTCCCTTCGAGGGGCCGGACAGCACCAATCCGCTGGCCTTCCGCCACTACCAGCCCGACCGCACGGTGATGGGCAAGCGGATGGAAGACCAGCTGCGCATCGCCGTCTGCTACTGGCACACCTTCTGCTGGCCCGGCAGCGACGTCTTCGGACCCGGCACCTTCGGCCGCCCGTGGCACGCCGCCGACACGGTGGAGATGGCGGAATCCAAGCTGGCCGTCGCCTTCGAGTTCTTCGAGAAGCTCGGCGCGCCGTTCTTCTGCTTCCACGACGTCGACGCGGTGCCGCTGGGCGAGACCCTGGCGGAGGGCTACGCCAATCTCGACCACATCGCCGGGCTGATGGAAGAGGAGATGGAGCGGACCGGGGTCAGGCTGCTGTGGGGCACGGCGAACCTGTTCTCGCACCCGCGCTACATGGCCGGCGCGGCGACCAATCCGGATCCCGAGGTGTTCGCCTACGCCGCCGGGCAGGTGCGCAAGATCCTCGACACCACCCACCGGCTGGGCGGCGCCAACTACGTGCTGTGGGGCGGCCGCGAGGGCTACGAGACGCTGCTGAACACCGACATGCGACGCGAGGCCGACCAGGCCGGCCGGTTCCTCAACATGGTGGTCGAGCACAAGCACAAGATCGGCTTTCCCGGCACCATCCTGATCGAGCCCAAGCCGTGCGAGCCGACCAAGCACCAGTACGACCACGACTCCGCGACGGTGCATGCGTTCCTGCAGAAATACGGGCTGGAGCGCGAGGTCAAGCTCAACATCGAGGTCAACCACGCCACCCTGGCGGGCCATACCTACGAGCACGAGATCGCCTACGCCATCGCCAACGACCTGCTCGGCAGCTTCGACATAAACCGCGGCGATCCGCAGAACGGCTGGGACACCGACCAGTTTCCCAACGACGTCAAGGAGGCGGCGATGGCGCTGTACCACATCCTCAACGCCGGCGGATTCACCACCGGCGGGTTCAACTTCGACGCCAAGGTGCGGCGCCAGTCGATCGACCCGGCCGACCTGTTCCACGCCCATATCGGCGGCATGGACACGCTCGCCCGCGGCCTGCTGGCGGCGGAACGGATGATCGCCGACGGCGCGCTCAAGCGCTTCGTCGACGATCGCTACGCCGGTTGGCGCAGTGGCCTGGGCGCCGGTATCCTGGCCGCCGGCAAGAGCCTGGAGGAGCTCGCCGACCACGCCGCCGGCGCCGGGCTGCGGCCGCGGCCGCGCTCCGGCCGCCAGGAGATGCTGGAGAACCTGGTCAACCGCCATGTGTGAGGGGCCGCGGCAATGAGCGAGGTCGAGCTCGCCGCGATCGACCTGCCGGAGTTCGGCCAGCCGACGGTGCAGCCGGCCGTGCCCGCGGCGACCTATGCCGCGCGCGTCGCCGCCACGGCCGGCCGGGCGGCCGCCGCCGGCCTCGACGCGCTGGTGGTCTACGCCGACCGCGAGCATTTCGCCAACCTCGCCTATCTGACCGGCTACGATCCGCGGTTCGAGGAGGCGCTGCTGATCCTTGCGCCGGGGCGGACGCCGGCGCTGCTGGTCGGCAACGAGGGCGAGAGCTACGCGGCGATCAGCCGGGTCGAGCTCGACGTCGTGCGCTATCAGAGCTTCAGCCTGCTCGGCCAGGCGCGCGACGCCAGCCCGCCGCTCGACGAGATCCTGCGCGACCACGGCATCGCCGGCGGCGGCCGGTTCGGCGTCGTCGGCTGGAAATATTTCGGCGCCGGCGAGGCCGACGCGCCGGAGACCTGGCTGGACGCGCCGGGCTTCATCGTCGATGCGTTGCGGCGGATCGCCGGCGACCCGGCGCGCGTCGTCAACGAGACCGTGCTGTTCATGGACTCGTCGATCGGCCTGCGCGCGATCAACGATGTCGACCAGCTGGCGTGCTTCGAGTTCGCCGCCTGCCACACGTCGGATGCGGTGCGCCGCGCGCTGGTCGCACTGGAGCCGGGGCTCAGCGAGTTCGACCTGGTGCGGCGGATGGGGCTGATCGGCCTGCCGCTGTCGTGCCACCTGATGCTGTCGAGCGGCCCGCGCGCTGCGATCGGCCTGTGCAGCCCGTCGTCGCGGGTGATCGAGGCGGGCGACCCGTTCACCACGGCGTACGGCGTGTGGGGGGCGCTCAACTGCCGCGCCGGGTTCGTCGTGGCGGACGCGGCCGGCCTGCCGCGCGAGATCGGCGACTATGTCGACCGGCTGGTCGCGCCGTATTTCGCGGCGATCGCCGAGTGGTACGAGACCGTCGGCATCGGCGTCCCCGGTGGGGCGCTGCTCGACGTCATCGACCGCCGGCTCGGCGACCCGTTCTTCGGCATCGGGCTCAATCCCGGCCACCTGCTCCACCTCGACGAATGGGTGCATTCGCCGATCTACCGCGGCAGCACCGAAATGCTGAAGTCGGGCATGGCGCTGCAAGTCGACGTCATTCCCGCGACCCGGTCGCGCTATTTCACCACCAATATCGAGGACGGAATCGCGCTCGCCGACGACGCCCTGCGCGAGTCCTTCGCCGCCGGCTATCCGGAGGCCTGGGCGCGCATCCAGGCGCGCCGCGCCTTCATGTCCGAGGCGCTGGGCATCGACCTCAAACCGGAGGTCCTGCCGTTCAGCAACATCCCGGCCTACCTGCCGCCGTTCCTGCTCGACCCGGGACGGGCGATGCGGGTGCGGCGGTGATTCCTCATTGCACCGGTCACCATCGCGCCCGGCTGATCGACTGTTCGTGGCGCTGGACCAGGTAGAACACGCCCTTCGGCGCGTTGTCGGTGATGATTATGTCGAACGCGACGCGGTCGCCTGGCGCCACGGCGCCGCCGCCGAACGCGATGCCGTCGTAGGGCTCGTCGAGCACCGTCCCGACGGCAAACCGGTCGGAACTGAAGCTGCGCTGAACCGGCGGGTATTCCTGGCCGAACGACAGACCGTCGAGGCGTGGACTGCTGTGGCCGAGCCGCTTTTCCAGTTCCAGCCGGTAGCCGTTCCAAGTGTCGCCGGTGGCGTTTTCCACCACCTTGGTCATCGCGAAGCCGACGAAGTGGTTGGTGCGCACGGGGTTGCCGAATTCCAGGTCGACGCCGCGGATCACCAGCACCGTCGGCGCGTTGGTGGCGATGCGCTCCAGCACGACGAACGGGTCGGCCGGCGTGCCGCTGCCGCTGCCGCCTAACAGGACGAAGCCGCCCAGCTCGTCGCTGAAGGTCACGCCGCGCAGGGTGACCGGCTCGGTCCGCGCAGCCGCGGCGGCCA
>JAZFQW010000236.1:0-17706 GCA_036445335.1 Alphaproteobacteria bacterium
AGCGGCGTGACGCACCCTGTCGGCGCGACAGCGCCGCCCTGCGGGCCGCCCGGGCGGCCCGCCCGCGGCGTCGAATGCCTCGACCGTGGCGCTGCTACGCTATTCGGCCTTCTCCTGGCGGCTCGGACCGCCCAGACGCGACGCAGGCCGCGGCCAGTATGAGAAGTGCGGGGCTAGCCCGCCGGTTCGGTGCCGCTGCGCCGCACGTGGCCGGTCAGCGCGACTTCGTCCAGGATCTGGGCTTCGCGCCGGCGTAGTCGGATATGGGCACGGCGATCGCGATCGGCCTGGGCGACCTCGAACTTCTTCAACTCGCGATACGCCTCGGAGATCTCGTCCCCGGCCACGCTGACCTGCAGACTGACTTGACCTCGCGATTCGGCCAGATGGGCCCGCCGGGTGCGCACGCCCTTCAGATAGGCGGCGAATGCGGCCGCCGATTCGCCGCCCGCCGACGCCAGGTCCCGCTCGCCCGCGAGGTCGGAATCGAGCCGGCTGATCTGGTCGTCGAGACGCGACGCCAGTGCCTCGAGTTCGCCGAGCGCCCGACGCTTTTCATCGAGATTCCAACGGTGGAGTCTTATGACGGTATTGAGTGTGTTCACGATTCAGCGGTCCCCCCGGCCACTTGTCCATGTTCCATATCGGGCGCATTCGCGCCGATGATTTCGGCCAGGCGGGCATAACCCTCGGTAAGGCCGGTGCTTTCGAATTTGCTCTGAGCCAGAAACGCCTCGATCTCCGGAAAGAGCCGGATCGCCTCGTCGACGCCGGCGTCGCTGCCCTTGCGGTAGGCGCCGAGGCGGATCATTTCCGCCATGTCCTCGTAGACCGCCAGCAGCCGGCGCGCCTGCGCCACCACGTCGTTTTGCTCCGGCGTGTTGCAATCGGGCATCGTGCGGGAGATCGAGCGAAGCACGTTGATCGCCGGGTATCGGCCACGCTCGGCGATGGTCCGATCCAGCACGATGTGGCCGTCGACGATCCCGCGGACGGCGTCGGCGATGGGTTCGTTGTGGTCGTCGCCCTCGACCAGCACGGTGAACAGACCGGTGATCGCCCCTTCGCCGGCACCCGGGCCCGCCCGCTCCAGCAGCTTCGGCAGCTCGCTGAACGTGGTCGGCGGATAGCCCTTGCTGGTCGGCGGCTCGCCGACCGACAGGCCGATCTCGCGCTGCGCCATCGCGAACCGGGTGACGCTGTCCATCAGGCAGAAGACATGGCGGCCGGAGTCTCGAAAGGCCTCGGCCACTGCCAGCGTGGCGTACGCCGCCTGGCGCCGCATCAGCGGCGATTCATCCGAGGTGGCGACGACCACGACGCTGCGCGCCAGGCCCTCCGGCCCAAGGTCATCGGCGATGAACTCCTGCACCTCGCGGCCGCGTTCGCCGATCAGCCCGATGACGTTGACATCCGCCTCGGTGTAGCGCGCCAGCATCGACATCAGCACCGATTTGCCGACACCGGAGCCGGAGAAGATCCCCATACGCTGGCCGCGGCAGCAACTGACGAACGCGTTCAGGGCGCGCACCCCAACGTCGATCTTGCCGCCGACCCGGCCACGGGTATGTGCCGGCGGCGGCTGGTTCAGCAGCGGCACCGCGATCGCGCCGGTCGGCAACGGACCCTTGCCGTCGATCGGTTCGCCCAGCGCGTTGATCACGCGGCCGAGCCAGGCGTCGCTCGGACAGATCTCCGGCTGGGCCTCGGCGACCTCCGCCAGACAACCGAGGCCGACACCGGCGAGCGCGCCGAACGGCATGAGCAGTGCCCGGCCGCCGCGAAACCCGATCACCTCGCACAGCACGCGGCGGCCGCCGCGCGCCATCAGCACACAGCGATCGCCGATCGACAGGCGCCGCTCGACGCCGCCGACCTCGACCAGCAGGCCCAGCACCGCGGTCACACGGCCGAAAAGCTGGTATTCCCGAACGGAGTCGAGATCATCGATCAGTGTCGCAATGGCGGCTGGCAAGAGCTGTCCCATCCTGGAGCGTCATCAGAACGCAGTGCCACGTTCCTCGGCCCTCAAGGATGCATCGGCCGGGTTAAATCTCGGTAAAACGGGACAAAATCAGTTAAGCAATTCAGAATTTGTTAACTTTTTCCTATTAACTTTTGTTAATAGTTAGGCAAATGTGACCGCTTCGGAGATCTGGCCATGCGCGTGCTGCTCGTCGAGGACGATAGCGCCACAGCGAAGAGCATCGAATTGATGCTTCAATCCGACGGCTTCGTCGTCGATACGACCGATCTCGGTGAAGACGGACTGGAGATCGGCAAGCTGTATGATTACGACATCATCATACTCGATCTCATGCTGCCCGACATCGACGGTTACGAAGTCCTGCGCCGGCTGCGGGCGGCGCGGGTCGACACGCCGATCCTGATCCTGTCCGGCCTGTCGGAACTGGACCACAAGATCAAGGGCCTGGGATTCGGCGCCGACGACTATCTGACCAAGCCATTCGACAAGCGCGAATTGGTAGCCCGCATCCACGCCATCGTCAGACGGTCGAAGGGCCATTCCGACAGCGTCATCGCCACCGGACGGCTGACCGTCAATCTGGACACCCGCACCGTCGAGGTCGACAGCTCGCCGTTGCATCTCACCGGCAAGGAATACGGCATCCTGGAGCTGCTGTCGCTGCGCAAGGGCACGACGCTGACCAAGGAGATGTTCTTGAACCATCTCTATGGCGGCATGGATGAGCCCGAGCTGAAGATCATCGACGTGTTCGTCTGCAAGCTGCGCAAGAAGCTGTCGGCGGCGACCGGCGGCGATAACTATATCGAGACCGTCTGGGGCCGGGGCTACGTCCTGCGCGACCCTTTGGCCGAGCCGGACCAGGTGCCGGCCAAACGGGTCGCCACCGCCTGATCCTTCACGACCTGCTGCCTGGCAAAGGCAAGCGGCGGCCTCCCGAACGGGGGCCGCCGCAATTTTTTTCCGTGGTCGGAATCCGGAGAGACGGTCGAGAGGGGCGCGCTGACCGTCGGGCGGCGGCGCCCGACCGCCTCACCCTCGCCTGCGCGTCCACGCGTGCGAGGGCGACGGCGGCTCGGCACTCCCGATCTCGGACCGATTGGCGCCCGTGTCAGCCGACGGCGGCCCGTTTTGCCCCACCGGCGATCGCCCCGTCGGCGTCGTCGCCGGTCGGCTGATAGATGCCGCGTTGACCCTCGATGCGGCGGAATTTGTCAGTGATGCCCAGCACGGTCTCGGCGCCACCGAGGTATAGGATGCCGTCGCCGGATATCTGCTTGGCGATCCGTCCCAGCACTTCGCCCTTGGTATCCTGGTCGAAGTAGATCAGGACATTGCGGCAGAAGATGACGTCGAAACGGCCGAGTGGCGCCGGATCGTTCAGCAGGTTGAACTCCTGATACTCGACCATCCGCCGGATCTCGAGATCGAGCTCCCACTTGTCGTCGATCTGCTTGAAATATTTGACCAGATACGACACCGGCAGGCCGCGCTGCACCTCGAACTGAGTGTAGACACCCTGGCGCGCCTTCTCGAGCACCTCGGTCGACAGGTCGGTGCCGATGATATCGACCCGCCATCCCGGCAGCCTGGCCGCTTCCTCCTTGAGGATGATCGCCAGCGAATAGGGCTCCTGGCCGCTGGAGGCGGCCGCGCACCAGATGCGGATCCGCCGGGTCGTGGCCCGCCGCTCCAGCAAATGGGGCAACACGATCTTGCGGAACTGGTCGAACGGATTGCTGTCGCGGAAGAATGACGACTCGTTCGTCGTCATCGCCTCGGTGATATCCTGCAGCAGTTGCTCGTCCCGCTTGGTGCGAATCGTCGAGGCCAGTTCCTCGAGACCTCTCAGGTTCCATTTGCGGGCAACCGGCATCAGCCGGGATTCCAGCAGATAGACCTTGTCTTGCGACAGCTCCAATCCCGACCGCTGCTTCAGCAGCGTCCGGAACATGTCGAAATTGTCGAACCTCATGGACGGTCCTCAGTTCCCGCGATTTGACCCTGGCCCCAGCGCCAGTCTGCGAAGCAACGGCCCGATTTCGTCCAGCGGCAGGACGGCGTTGCAGATGCCGGCGGCGGCGACCGCCCCAGGCATGCCCCAGACGACGCTTGTCTCGTCGTCCTGTGCGACGATCGCACCGCCGGCGGCGGCGACCCGTCGACAGCCTTCCAGCCCGTCGGTGCCCATGCCGGTCAGAATCGTCGCCACCACCCCACGGCCGTAGACATCGACGATACTGTTCATCATGGTGTCGACGGCGGGACGGCAGAAATTGACCGGCGGATCCTGGTTGAGCCGAATGATCGGCCCCGCGCCGCCCTGTTCGACGGTCATGTGGAAATCGCCGGGCGCGATATAGCAGCGGCCGTTCTCCACCCGCTCGCCGTCCTTGGCCTCCCCTGCCGACGCGCCGGTCTGGCGGGAAATGTGCTGGGCGAGAATGGCGGTGAACGTCGGCGGCATGTGCTGGGTGACCAGAATCGGCTGTCTGGCGCCGTCCGTAAGGTGCGCCAGCACCCGGAACAGCGCCTGCGGCCCGCCGGTCGAGCTGCCGACCGCAATGACCTCCGGATGGAAGGTCGCGGGCCAGGGGCGCAGCGTCGGCGCATCGACCAGGCCATACAGCGACGTCGTCCTGCCGACCGTGTCCGGCGCGGCACCGGGCCGCGGAAGGGCGCCGCCTCCGTGCCGGGCCGCCGCGCCGAGAGCCTTCACCTTGGCGACCAGTTCCGAACCGAATACGTCGGCCGAATGCATCTCGCTTTTCGAACTGGGTTTGGCGATATAGTCGGTCGCGCCGGCAGCCAGCGCCCGAACGCTGATCTCGGCGTTCCGCTTCGTCAGCGTGGACGCAATGATTACCTTTGTGCGCGGCGACGCCGCGATGATCTGCGGCAGCGCGGTAAGCCCGTCCATCACCGGCATCTCGATGTCCAGCACCACGACGTCCACGGCGTGCCGTCCGATCGTCTTGATCGCCGCATCGCCGTTGCCCACCGACGAGACGACCCGGATCGCGGAATCGTTCTCCAGCGACCTGGCGATCAATCCACGGATGACGGCGCTGTCGTCGACGACCATGACCCGGTACGGGTCGAGCGTGGTCAATTGTGGCGCGCGCCGATGCCTGGCGACGGTGTGAGCCATTGAACCTCCGGTGGCCTTCAGATCAATCCGACTTGGGCGAACTTGTTCTGGATGATGTCGCTGTCGAACGGTTTCATGATGTATTCGTTGGCGCCGGCATCCAGCGCCTCTTTGATGTGAGCGAGGTCGTTCTCAGTCGAGCAGAACACCACCTTCGGACCGTCGCCCCCGGCCATCTGGCGCAACTCGCGCAGAAACTGGATCCCGGACATCACCGGCATGTTCCAATCGAGCAGGATCGCATCCGGCATCGACGCGACGCAGGAATTCATGGCCTGCTGGCCGTCCTCCGCCTCCTGGCAATCGAACTCGAGCTCTTCGAGGATCTTTCGCGCGACCTTTCGGACGACGCGAGAATCGTCCACTACAAGACAGGTCTTCATTCCCTACATTCCGACTTCAGCGCCGGCTCCGACACCGGCAGGGCGCATCTAGAATCGAGGGCATCGGCCCTCTCATGCCGCGTCGCGCGCGGCGAAGGTAATCAGGTTCGCCACCTCCAGAACCAACAGCAGATCGCCCTTCAGACGATAGATGCCGCTGGACACCTCGCGCCAAACCGGGTCCAGGGTGGCGGGGTTGGAGTCGAAGTCCTTGGCGTCGACGCTCAGCACCTCGCCGACGCTGTCGACCATCAGGCTGTACAGCTCGCCGCCATGATCGACGACGATGCTCATGGCCCGGGTATCGGCCGCGCGGGGTGGCAGGCCCAGCCGCAGCCGGACGTCGACCGCGGTGACGATACGGCCGCGGAGATTGAGTGATCCGGCGACCTCCGACGGCGCCAGCGGTATCTTGGTGATCCGCTGCGGACCTAGGATGTCCTGCACCTGCAGGACCGGAATGCCGAACAGCTGATCGGCGACGGTCATGGTGACATAGTCGACCGTCTGCCCGTCGCGACCCTCGTCGGCCAATCTTGCGGGTGACTTGTCGGTCGCGGGAACGAGCGCGTTCATGCGGCACCTCGTGCATCGGTCAGTGTTTGCGACAGCGTCGTCAGCAACGCCTCGCGGTCGAATTTGGCGACGTAGTCGGTGAACCCGACCTGCCGCCCGCGGTCGAGATCGCGCGGCGTCGTGTGCGACGACAGGGCGACGATCGGCGTCTGGCTCCAGCGGTCACCGTCCTTCACCGCCTGGGCGAACTCGAAGCCGTCCATGCCGGGCATCTCGATATCGCTCACGATGATGTCGAATTGCTCGCCGGCGTCGCGCAGGGCGATCGCCTCGCCGGCGTTCTCCACCGCCGTCACCCGATACCCGGCGACGTCCAACAGTGGTGTCAGCATGTTGAGGAAGAACGGGCTGTCGTCGACCAGCAGGATCCGGTGGGCGACCTCCTCGCCGTGCGCCTCGCGGCGCGCCCCGAACCAGTCGGGGTAGGCCTTGGTCAGGAAATGGCCGGCATCGACGACCTCGGTCGCCTTGCCGGCGATGATGGCGCTTCCTAACACGCCGTCGCTGTCGCCCGACAGTTCGACCGTCATATGCTGTTCGACGATGTCGACGATCTCGTCGACGATCAGCCCCATCGACCGATCGCCGTCGGCGAACACCAGGACCGGCTTGCGGGCCGTACCGTCCTCGCCGGTGCCGGCAATCGTGGACGCCAGGTCGAAGGTCGGATCGAACGGCACCAGCGGCATCAGCGCACCGCGGTACTGCACCACGTACTGCCCGTTCGCGGCCTCGACCTTGTCGAGTTCGATATCCTCCAGGCGGGCGACCAGGGCCAGCGGGACGGCCTTCGGACTCTCCCCGGCGGCGCGGAACAGCAACAGCGCGACGCGGTCCTTGGTGTCGGCCTGCCGGCGTTGCTGGTCTTCGCTCTCCGCCTTGTCGGCCAGGCTGATCTCGCCGGTCGCCGAAGCGATGCCGTTCGGGTCGAGGATCATGATCACGCTGCCGTCGCCCAGAATGGTGTTGCCCGAGAACATCTCGATGTGGCGCAGGATCGGCGCCACCGGCTTGACCACGATCTCCTCGGTGTCGAAGACCCGGTCGACGATGATGCCGAAGCTGTAGGTGCCGACCTGGGCGACGACGATGAACGCCTCGGTGGACTCCGCCGCCAACTCGGATGCGTCGTCTGCGGTCGCGCCGCCCGGTGCCTTGTCCGTGGCGTTCAGCTTCAACAACGAGCGCAGGCTGACCAGCGGCAGCAGCCGGCTGCGCAGGCGCAACACCGGCGCCCCGTTCACCAACTCCACCGCGTGCTCGCTCTGGCCGCCGGCCTTGACCAGCTCGACGACGCTGATCTGCGGGATGGCGAAGCGCTCGCCACTGCTTTCGACGACCAGGGCCGACACGATGGCCAGGGTCAGCGGGATCTTGATGATGAAGGTCGATCCGCGTCCTTCCGTCGACTTCAGCTCGATCGTCCCGCCGATCCGCTCGACATTCGTCCTGACGACGTCCAGGCCGACGCCGCGGCCGGAGACGCTGGTCACCTGCGCCGCGGTGGAGAAGCCGGCCTTGAAGATGAACTGCTGGATCTGCTGATCCGACATGCCGGCCAGCTCGGCCTCGGTGGCGACGCCGCTGGCGATCGCCTTGGCATTGATCTTGTCGATCGCGAGGCCGCGGCCGTCGTCGCTGATCTCGATATTGATGTGGCCGCCCTCGTGATAGGCGTTCAGCCGGATCCGCCCGGTCTCCGGCTTGCCGGCGGCAGACCGCTCGTCGATCGGCTCGATGCCGTGATCGGCGGAGTTGCGCACCATGTGGGTCAGCGGATCCTTGATCAATTCCAGGACTTGGCGGTCGAGCTCGGTCTCCGCCCCCACCATCTGCAGGTCGATCTTCTTGCCCAGCTCGTGCGACAGGTCGCGGATCAGCCGGGGCAGCTTGGCCCACGCGTTTCCGATCGGCTGCATGCGGGTCTTCATCACGCCTTCCTGCAGCTCCGACGTGACGTGATTGAGCCGCTGCAGCGGGGCGTCGAAGTCGCTGTCCTTCTGGCTGCGCAAGATCTGCAGCAGCTGGTTTCGGGTCAGCACCAGCTCCGAGACCATCGTCATGAGATTTTCCAGCAGATCCACGCTGACGCGAATCGACTGGTTGGCGACCGCCGATTCCTTCGGCTCGGTCTGCTCGACCGGGTCGCCGGCGCCGGCCAGCGCGGGCGGCGGCGCGGTCGTGGCGAGCGGTTGGCCGAGCGACTCCGGCTCGCGCAGGTCGACCGGCTCGGAATCCGCCTCTGCGACCGGCGGCGCATCGACGGTATCGAAGTCCGGCATCGCGTCGGCGTCCGCCGGCTCGGGAGCGGCCTCCAGTTCGGCGATCGGCGCGGCGTCGTCGGTCGCGGGGTCGTCGATCGCGGCTGCGTCGCCCGCGGCGGGATCCACATCCTCCTCGGCGGACGCGTCGGCGGCGTCGCCGCTCGCCATCGCGTTGAGCGCCGCGATCAGCGTGGCGTCGTCGCCCGCCGGCTCCTCCTCCGTCGCCTCGAGCGTGGAGATGATCCGCTTGATGGTGTCAAGCGACGACAGGATCAACGTGACGGCCTGCGGGGTCACATCCAGCTCGCCATCGCGGAACTTGCCCAGGACGTTTTCGCCCGCGTGGGCGACCGCCTCGAGCCGTGGCAGTCCCAGAAATCCGCACGTGCCCTTGATCGTGTGGACCAGGCGAAAGATGTTGTCGAGAAGTTCGGGATCGTTCGGGTTCCGTTCAAGTTTTACCAGTTGAATGTCCAGCAAAGACAAGTTCTCTGACGTTTCCGTCAGGAACTCGCACAAAAGATCGTCCATAAAACACTACCACTTAGCCGCTGGATTCTTTGGCGTCGGCGAATGCTGATGAGTCAGATTCGCGTCGCCTGCCGGACCCGGGGACGCTCGCAGAAACTGATTAACAAGCTGTGAAACGCAGCAGCGCCGCCACTAACCCGCACTCATTCAGGGAGGGCCAGGCGGAGCGTCAACGGCCCGTCCTCCGCCTGTTCGGTGGTCAGCGTCATGGCGTAGTGGCGGGCGAACACGCCGGTTACGTAGGCGTGCACCGATCGCGCCGTCAGGTCGTCAACTGCCGACGTGCCGGCCAGCGCCTGCGCCTCCTGGTCCCGCAGGCCGGCGGCGCGCCCATCGGCCATCACGGTTATTTCCGCGGGCGTCGCGCCGAGCCTCAGGCCAACCGACGCCCGGCCGCCATAGGGCAACGCATCCGCCCCCAGCACTACCAGGTTGAGCAGCATCTTGATCGTCCCCGGGGGCAGCGTCACGGCGTCTGCGCCGGCCTTCGGCGGCCAGTCCAGCGTCACCTTGCCGCCGTCGAGATAGGCCTCGGCGATTTCCCTGGTTTCGTCCAGCCCGACCATCGCGCCACCGCCGGCGGCGCCGTAGGCGAGGCGATAGCAGCGCAGCCGGCCAGAGGCGCGGCGGCCGCTCTGGGCGACCAGGCCGATGGCTTCGTCGGCCACGCTGTCCCCAAGCTCCTGGAGCAGCTCGATCCCGTTATTGATCGCTGCGACCGGGCTGATCAACTCGTGGCACAGCCGCGCACTCAGCAGTTCGAGGACCTCCACGGCCAGACCGTCGCTCATGTTCTGCTCGCAGTTAGCGGTTGACATTGACCGGCGTTGGCATTTCCGTCGCCCTTGACGTGGGCCGCAGAAGTGCGGTGGACCGTGCCGGCCGGCAACGACCGAACGAAGGGACGCCATCCATGACCCAGACCATCGTCCCTGGTGCACGCGTGCGCCATCCGGACCAACCTGACTGGGGCGTCGGCCAAGTGCAATCGGTAATCGGCCATCGCGTCACCGTCAATTTCGAGAATCGGGGTAAGGTCGTGATTCTGGGTGACGTGGTCGCCCTGGATGTCGAACACCCCGCGGATCCGGCCAACTGATAGTGGAACCGCAAATGCACGGATCTAGCGCGCTTCTCTCACACTGGCCACGGTCAGCGTCGCGTCCGGGCGGTCAGAGTCCCAAGGAGAAGGCCGAAGAGCGTAACAGCGCTGCGGTCGAGGCGTTCGACGCAGCGAGCGGTCGCCCGGGCGCGACCCGGAGGGTCGCGCTGTCTCGCCGACAGGGAGCGTCACGCCGCTCGCCCCTGGCCACGGCCCGCGCGGCGCGGTCGCGCCGACAGGGCAGGAAGGCCGCGCGGTGCGATGCAATCGCATCTGTGAGAGATGCGGGCTAGCGCCGGCAAGCCGGTGCCGCGCAAGGGGCGCGATGCCCGGCCCTATCCGAAGGGCCGCCAGGTCGACCCAACGGCGTTGGCGGAGGTCCGCCGCCTGCTGGGCGAAGATCCGCGCCGGCGCGACCTGCTGATCGAATACCTGCATCGCCTGCAGGACAGATACAACGGCCTGTCCGCGCCGCATCTCGCCGCTTTGGCCATGGACATGCGGCTTGCCTTGACCGAGGTCTACGAGGTCGCGACGTTCTATGCGCATTTCGACATCCTCCGCGAGGGCGACCCCGACCCGGCCCCGCTGACCGTCCGCGTCTGCGACAGCCTGACCTGCGAGATCATGGGCGCCGGCGCCCTGCTGGCCGGATTGAAGAAGGCGGGCGGCCGCGGGGTCCGGGTCGTCACCGCGCCGTGCATGGGCCGATGCGACCGCGCGCCGACGGCGGAGGTCGGCCACCACCACGTCGAGCGCGCGACTGTCGCGACGGTGCGGGCGGCGATCGCGGCGGGCACCACCGATCCGGCCGCGCCGGACCATCGGTCATTCGACGACTACGTCGCCGCCGGCGGCTACGCCACCCTCGGATCGTGCTACCAGGCCGGCGACCGCGCCGCGGTGATCGATCGGCTGGAGGCGTCGGGATTGCGCGGGCTCGGCGGCGCCGGTTTCCCCGCCGGGCGGAAATGGCGCCTGGTCGCGGCGCAGCCGGCACCCAGACTGATGGCGGTCAACGCCGACGAGGGCGAACCGGGCACCTTCAAGGACCGGTTCTATCTGGAGACCGACCCCCACCGGTTCCTGGAGGGCATGCTGATCGCCGCCTGGGCGGTCGAAGTCGAGGAGATTTACCTCTACCTGCGCGACGAATATCCCGGCCTGCGCCGGATCCTGGTCGACGAGATCGCGCGGATCGAACGCGAGGGCCTAACCACCGGGCGGCCGATCCACCTGCGCCGGGGCGCCGGCGCCTATATCTGCGGCGAAGAATCGGCGATGCTGGAATCGCTGGAGGGCAAGCGCGGGCTGCCGCGGCACAAGCCGCCCTACCCGGCCGAGGCCGGGCTGTTCGGCCGGCCGACGCTGATCCACAACGTGGAAACTGTCTATTGGCTGCGCGACATCCTGGAGCGGGGGCCGGACTGGTTCGCCGGCGAGGGCCGCAACGGCCGCAGCGGGCTGCGCAGCTATTCGGTCTCCGGCCGGGTCAAGGACCCGGGCGTGAAGCTGGCGCCCGCCGGCATCACCGTGCGCGAGCTGATCGACGAGTTCTGCGGCGGCATGGCCGAGGGTGAGCGACTGAAGGCCTATCTGCCAGGCGGCGCGTCGGGCGGCATCCTGCCGGCCCGGCTCGACGACGTGCCACTCGACTTCGGCACCCTGGAGGAGCACGGCTGCTTCATCGGCTCGGCCGCCGTCGTCGTGCTGTCGGACCGCGACAACATGCGCGACGTGGCGCTGAACCTGATGCGGTTCTTCGCCTACGAAAGCTGCGGCCAGTGCACGCCATGCCGGCTCGGCACCGAGAAGGCGGTGGCGCTGATGGAACGGGAGACGTGGGACGTGGCGCTGATGTCCGAGCTGAGCGCGGTGATGCGCGACGCCTCGATCTGCGGCCTCGGCCAGGCCGCCCCCAACCCGATGCAGTCGGTGGTCAAATACTTCCCCCAGGACTTCGCGACGGCGCCGGGGTCGGATTCGTAAAACCGCGCCGTGGCCCGCCGGGAGGGTCCGGACCGCCCACGGTGGGCCGGTTCGCGGACATCCGAGGTGGCCGGCTTCCCGCCTCCGGCCGGAGTCCGGACCGGATGCATCGATCCGACGCGCTTCAAAGGATTGGCGTCGCCCGATGCCGTGTGGTGGCCTGTTCGACGGCGTGGGCGAACCGGAGCACCGTCCGGTCTTCGAGCCATCGGCCAGTGATCATCGAGCCGATCGGCAGGACCGCACTCGTGAAGCCGCACGGGATCGGAATGGAGGGCTGGCTCGTCAGATCGAAGATGCCGGTGTTCATCCAGGCGTTGCGGCCATAGTCGTCGCGGCGATTCGAGATCGGAGCCGCGGTGATCGGCGCCGTCGGCGCGACGAGGAAATCGCACTCGGACGTCAACCAGTCGATCTGCGTGACGAATTGACGCCGGAAATGCTGTGGCTCGGCATTGGGCTGCGGCCGGCCCGCCAACTCGTCGGTGCCGCCTTCGCCGGAACGACGACGAGAATCGCGTTGCAAACACGTCCGAACCCGCCTGCCCCGACTTGTGCCGGTCATACCGGCGCCGGCGACAACGCATTGATATCGCAATGGTGTGGCGTCGTGGCCGTGTGTTGATCCGCGATTTGCGCTATAGTGAAGGACTCTGAGGTCCGGTGTCCGGCGGCTCGGGCGCGTCGCCTTAGCCGCGGAACCGCTGGCAGGCGGCCGCTTCGGGAGAACAACGGCGATGTCCGACACCATCCGATTCACCCTGGACGGCCGGAACGCGGAGGCGTCGCCGGGGGAGACGATCTGGCGGGTCGCCGACCGCCTGGGCATCGAGATCCCCCACCTGTGCCACCGGCCCGCGCCGGGCTATCGCCCCGACGGCAATTGCCGCGCCTGCATGGTGGAGATCGAGGGCGAGCGGGTCCTGGCGGCATCGTGCATCCGCCAGCCGCGCCCGGGCATGGTGGTGCACAGCGCGTCCGCGCCGGCCGCCAGCGCGCGCGCCATGGTCTTCGAACTGCTGATCGCCGACCAGCCGAACCGGGCGAGCGCCCACGATCCCGACAGCGCGTTCTGGCGGTGGGCGGACAGGATCGGCGTCAATGCGAGCCGGCTGCCGCGGCGTGGCGAGGCGGTTGTCGCCGACGCCAGCCATCCCGCCATGGCGGTCAACCTGGACGCCTGCATCCACTGCAACCTGTGCGTCCGGGCATGCCGCGAAGTCCAGGTCAACGACGTCATCGGCATGGCGTCGCGCGGCCATCACGCCAAGATCGTGTTCGACTTCGACGATCCGATGGGGCAGTCGACCTGCGTCGGCTGCGGCGAGTGCGTTCAGGCCTGTCCGACCGGCGCGCTGATGCCGGCGGCGCTGTTGAACGACGCGGGCGAGAAGGTCCACCGGCCCGACCGCAGCGTCGACAGCCTGTGCCCCTATTGCGGCGTCGGTTGCCAGGTCAGGTACCACATCGCCGACGACCGGATCCTGTACGTCGAAGGCCGCGACGGCCCGTCGAACGGCAACCGGCTGTGCGTCAAGGGGCGGTTCGGCTTGGACTACGTCACCCACCCGCACCGCCTGACGGTGCCGCTGATCCGTCGCGACGACGCGCCGAAGGACCCGGTTTGCACCGTCGATCCGGCCGACCCGTCGAGCCATTTCCGCACCGCCACCTGGGACGAGGCGCTGGACGCGGCGGCCGGCGGGCTGGCGCGCATCCGCGACCGCGACGGTCCGGGCGCGCTGGCCGGGTTCGGCTCGGCCAAAGGGTCGAACGAGGAGGCGTACCTGTTCCAGAAACTGGTGCGCACCGGATTCGGCACCAACAACGTCGACCATTGCACGCGGCTGTGCCACGCCTCCTCGGTCGCCGCGCTGATGGAGACGATCGGCTCGGGGGCGGTGACCGCGCCGGTCGCGGAATGCCGCAACGCCGAGGTCATCTTTGTGATCGGCGCCAACCCGACGGTCAATCATCCGGTCGCCGCGACCTTCATCAAGAACGCGGTGAAATCCGGCGCGTCGCTGATCGTCGCCGATCCGCGCGGTCAGGCGCTGTCGCGGCACGCCAACCACATGCTGCAGTTCCGCCCCGGCACCGACGTCGCGCTGCTCAACGCCATGATGAACGTCATCATCGCCGACGGCCTGGCCGACCAGCAGTACATCGCCGGGTACACCGAGTGTTTCGAGGACCTGAGGCGCACCGTCGCCGACTTCACGCCGGAGCAGATGGCGCCGATCTGCGGCGTCGACGCGGCCACGATCCGCACCGTCGCCCGGACCTATGCGACCGCCCGCACCGCGATGATCTTCTGGGGGATGGGCATCAGCCAGCACGTCCACGGCACCGACAATGCGCGCTGCCTGATCGCCCTGGCGCTGATGACCGGCCAGGTCGGCCGCCCCGGTACCGGGCTGCACCCGCTGCGCGGCCAGAATAATGTTCAGGGCGCGTCCGATTCTGGCCTGATTCCGATGGTATTGCCCGACTACCAGTCGGTCGAGAGCGAGTCGGTCCGCCGCCGGTTCGAGGAATTCTGGGGCACCGGGATCGACCCGCGACCCGGCCTGACGGTGGTGGAGATCATGAACGCGGCCTATGATCGCCGCATCAAGGGCATGTACATTATGGGTGAGAATCCGGCGATGTCCGATCCGGATCTGCAGCACGCGCGCACCGGCATGGCGCGGCTAGAGCACCTGGTGGTGCAGGACATCTTCCTGACCGAAACGGCGTTTCACGCCGACGTGGTGCTGCCGGCGTCGGCGTTCCCGGAGAAGGACGGCACCTTCACCAACACCGACCGGCGCGTCCAGCTCGGCCGCAAGGCGCTGCCGACGCCCGGCGATGCGCGGCAGGACTGGTGGATCATCCAGGAGATCGCCCGCCGCATCGGTCTGGAATGGAGCTATGCCCATCCGCGCGACGTGTTTGCGGAAATGCGCCGGATAATGGAGTCGATCAAGGGCATAACGTGGGACCGGCTGGAGCGCGAGGACGGCGTCACCTACCCGGTCGAGGCCGAGGACGAAGCCGGAGTCGAGGTGATGTTCGGCGACGGATTCCCGACCGGCAGCGGTCGCGGCAAGTTCGTTCCCGCGACCCTGGTGCCGCCGGCCGAGGAGCCGGACGACGACTATCCGATGATCCTGACCACCGGCCGGCTGCTGGAGCACTGGCACACCGGCGCGATGACCCGCCGCGCCACCGTGCTCGATGCGCTCGAACCGGAGGCGATCGCGCATCTGTCGCCGCGCGACCTCGATCGGCTGGGCGCGTCGCCCGGATCGCGGATCCGCGTGGAGACCCGGCGTGGTGCGATCGAGCTGAAGACGCGAAGCGACCGCGACGTGCCCGCAGGAGTCGTCTTCATTCCGTTCTGTTTCGACGAGGCGGCGGCCAATCTGCTGACCAACCCGCAACTTGATCCGGTCGGGATGATTCCCGAGTTCAAGTTCTGCGCGGCGCGGATCGAGGCCGCCGAACCGGTGCCTACATGATCAGGAAGCCAGCGCTGCTCCTTTCGCTTATCTGCGCCGCCTGCGCGTCGCTCGACGGCGGAACCGAGGCCGACCTGGCCTCGGATCTGGCCAGCCGGGTCCTGTTCATCGCCGCCGAGCAGGGCCGCGCCGACGTCATCGCCTATGCGCTGGAGAATGGTGCCGAGGTCGATGTGCGGGAAACCGAGCTGGACCGCACGCCTTTGATGGTAGCGGCGGGACGCGGCCATCTGGGTGCCATGGAGGTGCTGCTGTCGAACGGCGCCGACGCCGATGCCCAATCGACGGACGGCTGGACGCCGTTGATCAATGCCACCGCCCAGGGCGAGGTCGCCGCCGTGCGGCGCTTGATCGACGCCGGCGCCGACGTCTCGGTGCGCGAAGACGGCCACGGCTTCACGCCGCTGATGATGGCGGCGATGCTGGCCAAGGTCGATGTCATCGCGGCGCTGATGGATGGCGGCGCCGACGCCAACGCGCGCGACAGCGACCACGGCACGAGCCCGCTCACCCTGGCGGCCGGCGGCCGGGCCAGGGTCGCCGTCCTGGCGGTCGCCGAGTTGGTGGCCCGCGGCGTGCCGGTCGACGGCACGCCGCGGAACGCGTCGGTCACGCCGCTGATGGCGGCGACGGCGGCAGGCAATACCGATATCGTCAATCTGCTGCTGTCCGAGGGTGCGGCTCCCGATCTGATGTCCGCCGACGGCCATACCGCGCTGGGCATCGCCGCCGTCGAGGGCCGCCCGGCGGAAGCGGAACTGTTGGTGGTCGGCGGCGCCGACCCGAACCTGCGGTCGGCCAGCGGCGAGACACCGCTGTTGCTGGCGACCGGCGCCGGTCACATCGACGTGGCGCGGCTGTTGCTGCGGACCGGCGCCAATATCGACGATGGCGCGGAACGCGACGGATCGACCGCGTTGATCCTGGCGGCCGATCGCGGCGACGTGCCGATGGTGACGCTGTTGCTGACTGCCGGAGCGGATGTCGGCGCCGCGGCCAACAGCGGCCTGACCGCGCGCCGGGCGGCCGAGCGCCGCGACCATGGCGAGGTGGTCGAACTGCTGGATGCCGTCCAGTACGGCGACGACGGGGCGGTGGATCGCCGACCGCCGGAGCAGCCGGCCAACCCGTGACGTAGCCTGCACTTTTCACACTGGCCGCGGTCTGCGTCGCGTCCGGGGCGGTCCGAGCCGCCAGGAGAAGTCCGAAGAGCGTAGCACCGCTACGGTCGAGGCGTTCGACGCCGCGGGCGGGCCGCCCGGGCGCGACCCGCAGGTCGGCGCTGTCGCGCCGACCGTGGCCGGTGTGAGAAGTGCGGGCTACTCCCCGGGCGGGTCGCGGCGTTCAGTTCTCCGCGATCACGGGCTTGCCGTTGGTGCGCACGGGGCGGCCCTCGTAGTCGTAGACCGTGCTTGCGCTTTCCAGGAAGCTGAACGGGACGCTGAGGCCGATGGCCCGCGCCTTGCGGAAGTTGATCGCGATGTCCGGCGGAGTGACGACGCCGACCTGGAGATCGCCGGCGACCACCCGCCCCTCCAGGACGTCGGCGCCGTAGATGGCGGCAAGGTGGGCGTTGCTTTCGAAGCTGACTCCGATCGACAGGACCGCGCTGTCATCGCCGGCAGCGACCACCTCCGGCACCACTGCCAGCACCGGCACCCTGTCGGAATGCTCGTTGATGGTGGCGATCTCGCGGAATACCGCGGTACTGCCGGTGATCCAGAACACGCTGTTTTCCAGGCTCGGGTCGTTTCTGCGCATCGTTTCAACCGCCTCGGGCACCATCTCGGACAGCTCCGCATGGGCGTTGGTCGGGTCCTGCACGACGAGGTCGAGGACCTGGATGCCGAGGCGCCGGGCAAAGCTGGCGATCGGCTCGGCCTGCGTCTGCATGGCGCTGACATTCCTGCCGTCGACCAGCACCGCGAGGTTCCGCAGATCGGGCCTCAGTTCCAGCAGATAGGCCATCTGCACGTTGATCGGCGTGTTGAGCGAGGTGAAGGCGAAGTTGGTGCCGGTGCCGCTGACATAGTCCTCGGCCTGTCCCAGCAGAACCGGGTCCTTCGAACAGACCGACACGACCGGCCTGTCGCCGCCGCGGTAATTCTCCCACAGCCAAGCGGTCGATTCCGAGCCCATGGAGAAGATCAGATCGTAGTCGCCGTCGTCGGCCATGCCGAGCGCGACATGGCCGCGCTCGTCGACCTTGCCAAAATTGAC
>JAZFQW010000237.1:0-2598 GCA_036445335.1 Alphaproteobacteria bacterium
CCGTCTCCGATCCCGAGAAGAAGCCGGACAGGGTCAGCAGCACCGGGATCGCGACGACCGTGAGAATCAGGTTCCAGTCCATCGGAGCACCCTATTCTGGATGCGATCTTGTACGCACTAGTACCCACCATCATGGAAGGATGATACGTATGATCGTTTCCCGCGACCGCCGGGCAGGAAGCGTCGTGCCGGCGATGCGGCGCATCTCCAAGCGGCGCTGACGCCCTCCGGCGGTCCGCGGGACGCGACCCTGTGGGCGGCCTTGCAGCCCCTTCGGACGGCGTCCCGCGGCCCTTGTGATGCGCTGCATCACCGCGGACCACGCTCCTGGCCGAAGGGCCTGCAAGGCCGTCATACGTGTCACCCACCTATGATGGTGGGTACTAATGCCGGGCGTCACAGCGCCCTGACCTGCATCTTGATCGGCCCCTCGGCGCGGCCGTGGATGAACTGGTCGACATGCGGGTTGTCCGACCGGTCGATCTCGGCGACCGGCCCGACCCAGATGATCCGGCCTTCGTAGATCATCGCGATGCGGTCGGCGATCTTGCGGGCGCTCGCCATGTCGTGGGTGATCGACAGCGCCGTCGCGCCGAGCTGGCGCACGCCGTTGACGATCAGGTCGTTGATCACGTCGCCCATGATCGGGTCCAGGCCGGTGGTCGGCTCGTCGAAGAACACGATCTGGGGATCGGTGGCGATGGCGCGGGCGAGGCCGACCCGCTTCTGCATGCCGCCGGACAGCTCGGCCGGCGACAACTCGCCGACCTCGGGCCCCAATCCGACGGCGGCCAACTTTTCCAGCGCCACCCGCTTGGCGGTGTTCAGATCCATGCCCCGGCCCTGGATCAGGCTGAACGCGACGTTCTGCCAGACCGGCAAGCTGTCGAACAGCGCCGAGCCCTGGAACAACATGCCGAACTTGCGCATCAGCGTGGTGCGCTCCGATCCGGTCAGCCCGACGGTCTCCTGGCCGTCGACCTTGATCGAGCCGCGATCCGGGGTCAGCAGGCCCAGCACGCATTTCAGCATGACCGACTTGCCGGTGCCGGAGCCGCCGATGACCACCACCGACTCGCCGGCGACGATCTCCAGATCGATGCCCCGCAGCACTTGCTTGTCGCCGAAACCCTTGTGGACTCCGGCGAGCTGGATCTTCGGCACGTCGCTCATCGGGCGAAGAACATCTCGGTGATGCCGTAGTTGAAAACCAGGATCAGGACCGAGGCCGACACCACCGCATTGGTCGTCGCCGCGCCGACCCCCTGCGCGCCGCCGCGCGAATGGTAGCCGTGATAGCAGCCCATCAAGGCGATCAGAAAGCCGAAGGCGGCCGCCTTGACCAGGCCGGAGATTACGTCGACCGGCTCGAGAAACTCCCACGTCGAGGCGATATAGCTCGACGCGTTGAAGTCCAGCTTGTAGGCGCCGATCAGGAAGCCGCCGAACACGCCGATGATGTCGCCGACGAACACCAGCACCGGCAGCATCAGCACCCCGGCGAGCAGCCGCGGCACCACCAGATATTTGATCGGGCTGGTCGACAGGGTGGACAGCGCGTCGATCTGCTCGGTGACGCGCATGGTGCCGATTTCGGCCGCCATCGAGGCGCCGATCCGCCCGGCAACCATCAGTCCGGCCAGCACCGGCACCAGTTCCCGCGTGATCGACAGCACGACGACGGTGGCCACCGCGCTCTCGGCGTTGAAGCGGGCGAAGCCGGTATGGCTCTGCAGTGCCAGCACCATGCCGGTGAACAGGCTGGTCAGACCGACCACCGGCAACGAGTAATACCCGATGTCGATGAGCTGGCGGCCGAACAGGCGGGCATAGAAGGGCGGCTGCAGGCAGTGCGAGATCGCCACGCAGGTAAACACGATCAGCCGCCCGATATGGACCAGGAAGCGCAGGAACGTGCGGCCGACGGCCGCGACGAAGGTCATGCGCCACCGCCCACGGTGCGCCGCGCGTAGCGCCGGCCGAGCGCCGTCAGGATCTCGTAGCCGATTGTGCCGGCCTGGGCGGCGACGTCGTCGGCGGATTGATGGTCGCCGATGATCTCGGCCATCGAGCCTGGCACCACGGCGCCATCGGGCAGATCGGACACGTCCACGGTGATAAGGTCCATCGACACTCGGCCCACGACAGGCGCTTGCCGCCCGGCGAACCACACGCGCCCGCGATCGCTCAGGCTGCGCAGGTAGCCGTCAGCATAACCCATTGCGATTGTTGCTATTTTGGCTTCTTGCCTGACTCGGTGCGTGGCACCGTAGCCAACGGTCATGGGGCTGTCAACGGCGCGCACCTGCAAGACTCGGGCGGCCAGACCGACCACGCGTCGCATCGGGTTGGCGGTCTCAGGGGTCGGGTTGATGCCGTACAGCGCGCAGCCCGGCCGCACCAGGTCCAGATGGTAGGCCGCGCCCCGGAAGATGCCGGACGAATTCGCCAGGCTGGCGCGGCCCCGGGGCAGCCGGGCGAGAGCCGTCTGGAAGTCGGCCAGCTGGCGCGCCGACAACTCCGCGCCGGCCTGGTCCGCGCAGGCCAGATGGCTCATGTAGGCGCGCAACCCGATGCCCGCCAGGCGGTCGGGCTCGC
>JAZFQW010000238.1:0-3672 GCA_036445335.1 Alphaproteobacteria bacterium
CCCGGCGACCACGACGCAGCCCGGCGGCGCGCGCACCTTTGTCATCCAATGCGACCGCGCGACGACCGACCAGCGGCTGATCCGCGACGCCGAGCAGGGCCGTGTGACGCTGACCGGGCTCTACGACCTGCCGCTGCTGGCGGTGGACGCCGAGGCGCCGCTGCAGACACAGATCGAGCAGGCCGAGGAAATCCGCGTCCTGGCGGCCGAGCTGAAGGACCGGCTGAGGGCCGTGGAATCCCGCGCGAATCCCTACGTCGCGGACAACTTCGTGACCCTGTTCCAGTCGCGGCAGATTCCCCTGACGTCTAATCGCAAGGCGATCGAGGACGCGCGGCCGAGCAAGATGCTTCTGAATCTGCTGGGCCTCAGATTCGAGCGTAACGGGCAGGTCTACGAGCGTATCTCGCTGATCACCCTGCTGAAGACCATCCTGTTCGCGGTGCTGGCGACCGGCCTCGCGCTCGTCGTCTGCTATCCGATCGCCTACAACCTGGCGCTCGGGGTCAGCGCGGAGCGGGCGGTGTGGCTGTTCCTCGCCCTGATCATACCCTACGCCATCGTCGAGCTGCTGCGGGTCTACGCGTGGTTGTCGATCATCGACAATAACGGGCTGATCAACCGCCTGCTCGACCTTGCCCGCGTGGTCGATCTGGAGGCCGGCGAGTACATCCAGTTCAAGCGCAGCTCGATGACCGTCTTCGTGGTGATCGTCTACACCTACATCCTGTTCATGGTGTTCCCGGTCTTCAACGTGATGTCGACGCTGGACCGCAACCAGATCGAGGCGGCCCGCGACCTGGGCGCGTCGACCTGGCGGGTGCATCGGCGGGTCGTGATCCCGCACGCCAAGCCCGGCATCGCGGTCGGCTGCATCGCCACCTTCATGCTGTCGGCCGGCGCCTTCTCGGTGCCGCGCATCATCTCCCGCGGCCTGCAGAGCGAGTGGTTCACCCAGACCATCTACAACAAGTTCTTCGAGTCCGAGAACTCCAATGTCGGCGCCGCCTACGCCTTCGCCTACACGGTGATCTGTTTTGGCATCGTCGGCTGCTTCATGTGGGCGATGCGGGCCCGGCTGAAGGATTTCGTGCGGATATGAGCGCGATCGCCGCCAGCCAGCCCCGCGCCAGCCAGCGCCTGCTCACGGTCTATACCTGGGCCTTCCTGATCTTCATGTTCGCGCCGCTGATCCTGATGATCGTCGCGTCGTTCAACGATGTGTCGCCACCCAGCGTGACCGATTGGCGCGGCACCACCGACAAATGGTACCGCTTCTTCTGGATGGCGGAATCCGAGCGGCGCGCCGACCCGGTGCTGCGCGCCCTGGATCGCGACCGATTCGTCGCCTGCCTGGGCAATTCGGTGACAGTCGCCGCCTTCGTTGTACCGATCTCGCTGATCCTCGGCCTGTCCGGCAGCGTGCTGCTGACCCGCTGGCAGACCCGGTTCAACAATTTCCTGTGGTGGGTGCTGCTGTCGCCGTTGCTGGCGCCGGGCATCGTTCTGGGCCTGTCGGCGCTGGTCTTCTGGAATCGCTTCGACATCAATGCCGGGCTGTTCACCATCATCGCCGCACAGACGACCTTCATCGCCGGTTATCCGATGCTGGTGATCATGGCGCGGCTGCAGCGGCAGCCGCCGGAACACGAGGAGGCGGCGCTCGATTTGGGCGCCTCGCCGTTCCGGGTCTTCCGGCGGATCACCCTGCCGTTCCTGCTGCCGGCGCTGGCCAGCGCGGCGGTGATCGCCCTCCTGGCCTCGTTCGAGAACTACAACACCACCATGTTCGCCAAGGGCGGCGCCTGCACCTTCGCCACCGAGATCGGCGCCATGGCGCGCAATCCGAACGGCCATCCGCCGGTGATCAACGCCGTCGGCGCGGTGATCATCGTGGTGACCATCGCCAGCGCCGTGGTCTATACATTCTTCCTGCGGCGCGAGACCAAAAGCGCCTGACCGGAGAGCCCGCCCGCGTGAGCGTGACCATCATCGCGCGCTGCCACCCGGCGCTGGCGCCGATCCTGCCGAAGCCGGTGGCGGCCCGCTCAGGGCTGCCGGACTGGCTGAAGGCGATGTCGCCGGAGGCGGCGAGCGCCACCCTGGGCGGCGCCATGGTGCGCACGGTGAAGCATTGCCCGCCCTTCCTGGACGCCATGGGAGCCGGCATCCTGATGCCGCTGGCCTGCGACCTGACCATGGCCGGCGGCGAGCTCTCCTGGGACTGGTCGCCGCCGCCCCTGCCGGACCAGTTGACCGGCCGCGCGCCGATCGGCGTCCACGTGCCCGAACAGCTCGCCGACAGCCCGCTGGAGAGCGGCCGGTTCGCCGTCAAATTCATGAACTTCTGGACCCTGTCGGCGCCCGAAGGCTGGTCGATCCTGTTCACCCACCCGCTGAACCGCGACGACCTGCCATTCCGCACCCTGTCCGGGATCGTCGATTGCGACCGCTTCGGCGCCGGGCTGGTGCACTTCCCGGCGGTCTGGGCCGATCCCGGTTTCGCGGGCACCCTGCCGGCCGGGACGCCGGTCGCCCAGGCAATACCGATACCGCGCAGGGGCCTGGACCTTGTCGTCGAGACAATGAGCGAAGACCAACAGACGGCTACGCGCTCGGTGCAGGAGGCGCTTCAGGCCGAGCCCGGCGTCTATCGCAAGCGCTACCGCGCCGGCCGCGGCTAGCCCGCACTTCTCATACTGGCCGCGGCCTGCGTCGCGTCCGGGCGGTCCGAGCCGCCAGGAGAAGGCCGAAGAGCGTAGCAACGCTACGGTCGAGGCCCTCGACGCAGCGGGCGGGCCGCCCGGGCGCGACCCGCAGGGCGGCCAGTATGAGAAGTGCGGGCTATCCGCCAAGCCGTTCAGGGTCGAGCGACAGCGAGCCGGCGCTTGTGCGCGTCAGCACTTTCAGCAGGCTGGGCCGCGTCGCCGGACTCTCCCACAGCCGCGCCTTCAGGGCCGCCGCCTCGGGCCGGCGCAGTTCGAGCAGTGCCCGCAGCGTGCCCAGCGCCGCCTCGCCGTCGTCGGCGCCCGCCAGCCGCTCCACCACCCGCCACGCCGCCAGCGAGGCCTCGAAATCGCCCATCCGCTCGGCGATGCGCGCCAGGTTCCGCCTGGCATCCTCGGCCCCGGGCTCCAGCCGCGCGGTGGCGGCAAAGGCGTCACGGGCCTTGGCGGGGTCGCCGCGGGCCAGATACCAGCGCCCATACTCGAACCAGGCGGCGGCATAATCCGGATCGCGCTTCACCGCCTTGGCGAACCACGCGCCGGCCTGAGCGACCTTGGCGCGCTCGATCAGCACCAGCGCCAGGTTGTAGGCCGCCTGGGCCGGCGCGTCGGGCGTGCGGACGAGCCGGCGCAACAGCGATTCCGCCCGCTGCCAGTCGGCCGCCGCGATCGCCTCGCCGGCGCGGACTGCCAGGGATCGCGCTGTGGATGCCATGCGCGCCGCCCTTCGTGTCGTCCGGCCGCGGGGTAGCGCCGCCACCACGCACCGTCGATCCGGTCAGTGTACGCCAACCGACCAGACCGTCGCCTTTCCGCATCGTCGACGGCCGGCATCGTCGCGAAACGACCGACGAGCGGTCGAAACCCGCCTTACCCTGGACTTGGACGTCGCCGCGTCCATGGGCGAGGTCCTCTTGTCGGCACGTCGACCGGGGGGGAATACGCA
>JAZFQW010000239.1:0-9112 GCA_036445335.1 Alphaproteobacteria bacterium
CTACGCTCTTCGGCCTTCTCTTGGCGGCTCGGACCGCCCGGACGCGACTCGGACCGCAGCCAGTGTGAGAGATGTGGGCCGGGGGCGTTGTACCGAATTGCGATTTTCCCTAGGGTCGGCCGACGACGTCTTGTATTGGGGGGCTAACGATGAGCAGTTCTGCGGGAAGTGACTTCCGCGTCGGCGACGTGCTGAGCCGCGGGTTCTCGATCCTCTTCAAGAATATCGTCCCGTTCGGGGTGCTGGCGCTGATATTCATGTCGCCGACCCTGATCTACAACTTGGCGTCCGGCACCGACCCGTTCGACCCGACTGGCGCTGCGGCCGGTGTCGAGTTCGGATCGATAGCGGTCAACATCGCCCAAATTCTGCTGACCTACGTGCTGACGGCGACGCTCGTCTACGGGACGTTTCAGGAGTTGCGGGGCCGCCACACGGACCTCGGCGATTGCGTCAGTCGCGGACTCGGCGTGATGTTCCCGATCCTGGGCGTCGCCATCGTCGCCGGTCTGGCGGTCATCGTCGGTAGCATTCTGCTCATCATCCCCGGCATCATTGTGGCCGTGATGCTTTGGGTCGCCATCCCGGTGGCGGTAGTGGAAAAACCCGGGGTCTTCGACAGCCTTGGCCGCAGCCGCGAACTGACCAAGGGATTCCGTTGGCGGGTCTTCGGCATTATCGTCATCGTGCTGGTCATCCAGATCGTAGCCGGAGTGATCATTGGCGTGGTTTTGGGGTTCACCGGCAGCACATTCCTCATCGTGCTGTTCGAGTACCTGGTGACGGCATTCTTTACCGCGCTCTATGCGGTCATCAGCGCGGTCGGCTACCACGATCTGCGCGTCGCGAAGGAGGGGATAGACGTCAACCAGATCGCCGCGGTGTTCGACTGAGCGGGCGCGGCGCGGCGCCGGAAGAGGACTCGGCGCAAACGGGACCGGGCGACGGCGCCGAGCCCGACGGCGAACTGCCAATAGGTTCGGCCGACAGGGTTCGCAAAATGGTGGTGCGACATGAGCGTTTCCGCGGAGAGTCGATTCGAGGTCGGCAACACCATGAGCCGCGGGTTCGCGGTCTATCTCAAGAATTTCGTCCCATTCAGCGTGTTGTCGCTGATATTTCTGTCGCCGACATACATCCACGCGCTGGCGAGCGGCGGGGTCGATCCGCTGACCGGATCGGGCGCCGGTGATTTTACCGTCGGCGGGATCGCGGTCACGATCGCCCAGCTGTTGTTGACCTATGTCCTCATGGCGACTCTTGCCTACGGGACGTTTCAGGAGCTGCGCGGCCGGCACACGACGCTCGGCGACTGCATCGGCCGGGGCCTGTCCCTGCTGTTTCCGACGCTCGGCGTCGCCATTCTGGCCGCAATGGCCGTCGGCGTGGGGGTGATTCTTCTCATCATTCCCGGCATCATCGCGGCGACCATGCTCTGGGTCGCCATCCCAGTTGCGGTCGTGGAACGGCCGGGCGTCATGGCCAGCCTCAGCCGCAGCAGGCACCTGACCAAGGGCTATCGCTGGCATGTGCTGGGCATCATCATCATCTTCCTGATCATCAATTTCGTGGCGGTCTTCATTGGTGCATTCGTTGGCAGCCTCGCGTCGATGGCCACCGGCAGCACGACCGTAAATCTGCTGTTCGAGTCCATTGTGTCGGCGCTGCTCACGGGGCTGTACGCGGTCATCGTGTCCGTCGGCTATCACGACCTGCGTGTCACGAACGAAGGCATCGACATCAAGCAGATCGCCGCCGTGTTCGACTGAGGCGGGCGCGGTCCGGCGACCGGCAATGCTCAGCGTTTGTCGTGCTTGTCCTCGCGCCGCACGCCGAACAGCATCTTGCCTTCGAGACGGGCCCTCAGCGCGGCGTAGAATGCCTCGAGGAACTTCCGCGGATGGTCCACCGGCTCGGAATTGGGCCAGTCGATCTTGCGCCGGATGCGCTCGCACACCTCGCGGCAGGTGGTGTCGGCGTTGGGGCCCTGATCGCGCAGCACCTCCTCCAGGGTCTGCAACTCGTAGATGCCGTAGATGTCCAGCTGCTCTGGCGTGAAGGCATAGGCAGGGCCCGCCGGGCCGCGCCGCAACGGCGATGAATTGGTCCTGGCCATGTCGGGCAGCAGCACGCTCATTGGCGCGGCGATGACCCAGGTGCCGCCGACGATGTCGCCGACTCGCATGCAATCCTTGTTGAATAACGGCATCAGCAGGAAGATCCCGACCCAGACCAGGGTGAACAGGACGATCCACTGGTCGCCGCCGTCGGCGAACCCGGCGGTCCCCAGCAGCGACAGCGGGATGAAGATCTCGACCTCGCGCATCAGATTGCGCGCGAACACGGCGTCGGCCCGCAGCGCGCCGCCGGCGCGGTCGATCACGCGGATGCCGACTGCCCGCTTGCCCGGCGTCGACCCCTGCCAGCGCAGCTCGAAGAAGACGAAATAAAAGCTGCGCAGGGCAAACGAAAACAGCAGCACGAACCCCAGTGCCCAATCGGACATGTCGCCGCCCATGAAGGCGAAGGCGGTCAGCAGCACCAGCGCGACGATGGCGCCGATGATGATCGCCAGGTCGAGGATCACGGCGACCGCCCGTTCGCCGCGATCGGCCAGCTGCACCGGCAGCGCCACGCCCTCCGGGGTGATGATCTCGCGCCGCCGCCGGTCCCGCGCGTGCCGGCGCCGCGCGCGGTCGCTATCCGCCGTCGTCATCGGACGATTCCCTGCCCACCCGGGTGAAATACCAGATCCACGCCGCCAGGGCGCCGGTCGCGATCGCGTAACGCGCCGTGGCGTCGGTGATCAGCTGGCGGCCAAATCCCTCCAGCAGGCCGGCGACGAACAACATCGCCACCGCGCCGAGCACGACCTGGCCGGCCAGGCGGCCGCGGATCGCCAGGTTGGCGAGCCGGGTGTGCTTGCCTGGAAAGGCCAGGCTGCCGCCCAGCACCAGCCCGGCGCCGCCGCACAGGACCACTGCCGTCAGCTCGGTCGTGCCGTGGATCAACAGCCACCCCCAGAATTCCACGGACAGGCCGCGCCCGGCGTACAGGGCGGCGAACGCGCCGATGGTCAGGCCGGTGATCGTCATCAAGGCGATCACCGGCGCGCCGAGCGCGAAGCCCAGCGCGAACGCCAGGATGCCGATCCGGGCGTTGTGGGTGAACAGGAAGGTGGCGAAGGTGTACAGCGACGCCGCCGCCCCGCCGCCGTCGTCGTACAGCACGTCGCGCAGATCGTCGGTCGAGCTGGCGGGCGTGCGCCCCTGAGCGTAGTCGGCCGATACGTACGTGTAGAACCAGTCCTCGTTGGCGGCCGTCGTGAAATAGCCGACCGCCGCGCCCAGCAGCATGAACAGGCCGGCGATCAGGATCGGCCACGCGGCCGCGCGGACGGCCGCCGGGAACTGTCGGCCGAAGAAGTCCGCGACGGCGTCGGGCAGGCTGGTGCGGGTGCCGTAGACGCAGAAATAGGCCCGCGCCGCCAGGCTTTCCAGGTACAGCACCACGTTGCGGTCGAGCGAGATGCTGCGCGCCACCGACAGCGACGACAGCGCCGCGCGGTAGAGACTGGGCAGCCGCAGCAGCTCGACGGACGACAGCGACCGGACGCCGGCGGACTCGGTCTTCTTGATCAGCCGCTCGAGTTCCTGCCACGCCCGCTCGCGCTCGCGGCGAAACTCGTAGCTTTTCAGTTGGATGCCTGGCATCGCCCGGATCGGTGCTGACCTCTGCCATGGATACCATACGGCGCCGGCCGCCGCATCAGATCAGCTCCTGCCGCTTGATTCGGATGTACCGGTTCAACAGGTCGGTGCCGATCGTCCGGCTGGGCACGTCGAGGCAATGCACGCCCAGGCGGCGCAGCCGTTCGAACACGACCAGACGGTCGTGCAGGAGGTCGTCGGCGATGACCGCACGGGACATGGCGTCGAGGGTGCGCGGCGGCGCGTCGACCACGCCGTGCAGGCTGCGGTCCTGCAACGTGACGAAAATCACCAGGTGCCGCTGCGCCAGGCGCTCCAGATTCTCGACCATCAACTCCGCCGTGATGGTGTCGACGAACTCGGTCTGCAGGATCACCAGCGAGCGCCGCTTCAGCCGGCTCAGCAGGTCGGCCAGCCCAAGCGTGAAGTTGGTCTCCTCGTGGCGGTACTCCAGGTCGGACGACAGCCGCTGCAGGCGCGCGAAGCTGTGGACCCCGCCGACCGGATCGGCGGCGAGGCGTACGCGCGAGTCGAAGCCGAACACGCCGACGCGGTCGCCGTCGCGCAACGACACATAGCCGAGCAGCAGCCCGGCATTGATGGCGTGGTCCAGCCTGGGGATACCGCCCAGCGGCTCGCTCATCAGCTGGCCGGTGTCGAACGCCAGGATGATCTGGTGGTTGCGTTCGGTCCGGAACTCCTTGCACACCAGCGTGCGGTGCCGGGCGGAATGCTTCCAGTCGATCGACCGGTGGTCGAGCCCGGGAAGGTAATCGCGCAGCGCGTCGAACTCCGATCCATCGCCCTGCTGGTTCTGCGCCTTGATTCCGAACGGCGCGTCCCACGCGGCGAAGCGGATGGCGGCATCGCGGACCGCGCGGATGTTCGGCACGACCGGAACCGCCTTGTCGATCCGATAGACCTGCGTCCTGCGCATCAGACTCAGCGGACCGCGCCAGCGCAGCCACAGGCGCTTGATGTCGGCGGCGCCGCGCCGCAACGCCGTCAACGGCACCGCGATGCGGTTCGGCCGATCCGGCGCGATCATCTCGCTCTGCAACGCCGGCGCCGCCAGGGTCGGCCCGACGTCGCACACCAGGTCCACCGATGTCGCCGGCCGGCCGGCCGGCATCCATATCTCCACCTGGAGCGTGTCGCGGTCGCCGATATACAGGATTTCCGGCAGCTTGATGTCGACGGCGAGCGCCCGCGCCGGCAGCGCCAGCACCGCGTCCAGCCCGGCGGCGAAGATCGCCAGCCCGAGATAGGCGAGCGCGATCGGCCACAGGCCGTCGTCGATCAGCACCAGGATCAGCGACAGCGGAATCCCCGCACCGAACAGGACGACGGCGCGAAATGTCGGGCGCATCAGCGTGGCGCTGGGGTCCGCTCGACGATCTGGTCGACGACCTGATCGACCGCCAGCCCTTCGATCTCGGCTCCCGGCGCCAGCACCACCCGGTGCCGCAACGCCGGCGCGACCAACCGCTTGATGTCGTCGGGTATGACGTAGTCGCGGCCCTGCAGCGCGGCGAAGGCCCGCGCCGCCGACGCCACCATGTTGGCCGATCGCGGCGACGCGCCGAACTGCAGCGACGGATGTTCGCGGGTGCTCCGGACGATATCGACGATATAGCCGACCAGGTCGTCGGACAGCCGGATGCCCTCGACGAAACCACGCACCGCCGACAGCCCAGCGAGGTCGGTGACCGCCTCCAGGCCGAACTCCTCCAGCTTGGGCATCGTCGTGCGGTGGCCGTGGCGCGCGACGATGGCACGTTCCTCGTCGCGCGAGGGGTAGTCGAGAACGTGCTTGAACAGGAACCGGTCCAGCTGCGCCTCGGGCAGCGGGTAGGTGCCCTGATGCTCGATCGGGTTCTGGGTCGCGATCACCATGAAGCCGGTGCCCAGATCGTGTGTCTGGCCGTCGATCGTCACCGACCGTTCGTGCATCGCCTGCAACAGCGCGGCCTGGGTCTTCGGCGGCGTGCGGTTGATCTCGTCGGCCAGCAGCAGGTCGGTGAAGATCGGCCCCTTGGTCAGCGCGAACTCGTTGGTCTGGAAATTGAACAGGTTGGTACCCAGCACGTCGCCCGGCATCAGGTCGGGGGTGAACTGGATGCGCCCGAACTGCAGCGACAACGCCGCGGCGAAGCATTGCGCCAGCAGCGTCTTGGCGGTGCCGGGGACGCCCTCCAACAGGATGTGGCCATCGGACAGCAGGCTGACCAACATCAGGTCAACTGCCGGCTCCTGCCCGACGACCGCCTTGCCCACCTGTTCCCTGAGCCGTTGACTGACCGACTGGATGCCCTCCAGGTCCATGAAGCATCTCCCCTTTCCAGCGATAGAGGCCCAGCGCCGCCCTCGCGAGCCGTGCGCCGTCGGCGCGGCCCGCCGCGATCAGCGCCTCGGCGCGCTCGCGCAGGGCGCGATAGCTCGTCCGCGTGCCGCGCGCCGTGCCGACGCGGTCGAGCCAGGCGACGAAGGCGGCATCGCCGAGGTCGCGCGGCGCATGCACCCGGCGCGCCACGTCGCGCTGTACGACGTCCAGATAGCGGCGGAAGATCTCCCGGCCGTGGCCGCCATAGGCCAGCAGTCCGGCGGTGCTGTCGATCAGGCTCGCCTTGCCCGCGCGCAGCGCCCGCTCCACCGGCTGCGGCGCCCCGAACCGCGCCGTGGCGGCCCACAGCAGCACCGCCAGGGTCGCCGCGGCGAGGATCGTCGTGACCACGAACGGCAGCTCCAGCATCGTCCTCGACAGGCTGGCCTCGCGCCGGAAGCCGTGCACCGTCTCGTCGAAGATGACCGCGCCGAGCGCCGGGCGGATGGCTTCGACCAGGTTGACCGCCAGGACACCGTTGTCGCCGCGGCCGATGCCGTGGTTGGACAGCAGATCGGGATCCGACAGCACCCAGATACGCTGCCAGCCGAAGTCGATCTCGCCGACCAGCATGCCCCGGCTGCCGGCGATCAGCGGGCGCATCGCCTTCGACGACATCAGCTGCGGCGCGTCCAGGGTCGGCGTGGCGCCGAACCGGGTGACAGTCCACGCCACCGGTCCGGCGACGCGGCGCACCCGGCCGTCCTGGACGACGCCGCGCAGGATCGTTTCGGCGTCGGCCCGCGCGATCGGCTCAACCGATTCCAGCCAACGGCGGTTCACGGGGTCCGGCTCGCCCCGCCATTTGGGCAGCACCAGCAGGATCGTATCGGCCGCGAAGAACGCGTCGTCCGCGAAGTCGCCAGCCACCGTCGCCGGCGGTTCGGCGATCACCAGCAGCGACGATGCACCGGCCTTTCCGGCCGAATCGCTCTGGCTGACCAGCACCGGGATGCCGATCTCCTCGAGGGTCTCGACGAATGCCCGGTGGCCGATCGCCGAGATCGAATAGGCGTTCGCCCCGGCGCTGCGCCGGACCCCGAACTCATCGCCGAAGATCATGAAAAACAGCGCACCGGCGAACGACACCGCGCCGACCGCGACCAGCCAGAAGACCGTCCTGGGGGAAAAGACCGGCTGGTCCACCATCACGCCGCTCCATCGGCGGCCAGTGTGAAGCTGTGGTAGTCCTCGCGGCAGCACCGGTAGTCCTCGTCGCCCGCCGGCCGGCCGCCGAAGTGGCTGATCTCGGCCGCCGACACGATGCGCGACAGCGCCGACAGCGCCGGCCCGGGCAGGGTCGCGCGCGCGACGATCTCCCACGCGGTCAGCGACGGCCTCGCGCCGATATCCAGGCGCCTGCGCAGGTCCGCCAGGCTGCGCAGCAGCAGCATGCGAATCGCCTCGTCGAACCGCCCCGCCCCGGCCAGTCGATCGGCATCGTCCAGCGAGCCCGGACCGGCCGCGCCGACCTGCCCACCGGCATCCGGGGCCCCGGGGGGCGCGGCCGGATCGGCGCCGCCCGGCCGCTCGCGCCGGAACCGCCATTCGTTGTTCAAGTAAAACGCCACCAGGGCGACCGCGGCGATGATGACGACCCACAACAGCACGTTGGCGACCGGCCCGATCACGTCGAACGGCCGCATCGACACATCCGGCGGCTCATACGGTTCCGACTCGTCCGGTGTCGCCGCTTCGCCGGCCGGCAGCTCGCGCTGGAAGTCGGTGCCGGACAGCACGTCGTCGACCGCCGCGCGGATCTCGTCGGCTGGCGTCGCCATCGACGCCGGCGCGGCCAGGCCGCACAGCGCGGCGACGGCCAGCGTCGCCAGCCAGCGCGGCCGCGCGGCGCGCCGGCGGTGGCACGCCACGGCCAGGCGGGCGACGGCGGTTAGCAGAGAACGGGCGAACGGGGCTGAACGCATGGGCCTCGACGGTTCCGGCAATCGGCGGTCTGACGATCGGGTGACGGCTCTCCGGGCCGCCTCCCCCGGCCAACATAGCCCATCCCGGCCAACGCCGCCGTCACGAATTCTCCCGCAACGGCCTCTGTCCGTCGGCCGCTAGCCCGCGCATTACAGCCACCCATCAAGCCGCGGCGTTCACACAAGTCTGGGTTGATCGGCCCCCATGGGGCCCAAACCCAGGTAGTTTGCTTTGGCCATTCGTGACATTGTTCAGAGGCGACGGGTCGACAGAAAATTCGGCTGGGCACAGCCCATGCGGGTATTCCTGAGTTACAACAGTCGGGATCGCGAGACGGCCGACCGGCTGCGCGAGGCGCTGTTGCGACGACGGCCGGATCTCGACATCTACTTCGCGCCGGTCAGGAACATGATCGGCGCCTACTGGATCTCGCAACTGGGCGACGAGCTGAAAGCGGCGGACGCGGTGCTCCTTCTGCTCGGCGAGCGGGTCGGCGCCTGGCAGGAGCTCGAATACTACGACGCACTGAAACGGAACCGGAAGACGGAGCGACCGCTCATCGCCCCGATCGCGCTCGCGGAGACCCTGCCGGGGCTGCATTTTCTCGATCATTTCCACCGGCTGGTGCTCGACCGTCAGCCCTTCGACGACCTTGTCGCAAGCGTGCTCGCGGCGCTCGACGGCGCCGGGACGCGGGATGACGAGCCGCTGTGGCGGCGGACCAATCCCTACCGGGGCCTGCCGGCGATGCGGACCGAGGACTCCGCGTATTTCTTCGGGCGCGAGGAGATCACCGGCGAGATCCTGGAGGCCCTGCGCCGACGCTCCGACCGCGTGCTCGCGCTGGTCGGCAACTCCGGGGTCGGGAAATCGTCGATCGCGCAGGCCGGCGTGCTGGCGGCCCTGCGCAGCCGATTGTGGCCCGGCGACATCGACCGGACGTGGCCGGCGAGTCTGGAGACCAGCCCGGCCTGGCTCCCGATCACGATCACGCCCGGCGAGCGGCCGCTCAAGGCGCTGGCGCAGGGGTTCGCCCGGACCTGGCTCGACGATCCGGCCGAGATCGAGGATCAGGCACTCAAATGGGTGGCCC
>JAZFQW010000240.1:0-3870 GCA_036445335.1 Alphaproteobacteria bacterium
GCTGTTCGGCACCTTCGATTTCGGCTATGCCGCGACCTACGAGCCGGACCGCCGCCGGGTCTACCTCTACCAGGACTTGACCGCGATGTTCGTGCCGCGATGACGTCGGCGCGGGCGGCCGGTGCCAGTCCCAGGAAGTGCCGCGACAGCATTCGCTGAACCGCAGCCCGTTTCGCCGACCGTCGATGCGTGCGCCGACGATCAGGGCGACGGCGGTCCGGCCGCGTCCGTCGCGGAAATTCTCGAATTCGATCTTGCCGCGCCGCGCCACGCCAGCGCGCGCACCGCCGCCGGGGACTGCCCGGCCGCGCGAAAGGCGCGGATGGCGACGGCGTCCGCGCGCTTCGCCAGGCGCTCGCCGTCGGCGTCGGTCAGCAGCCGGTGGTGGTGGTACGCCGGCGCATCGTAGTCGAGCAGACCTTGCAGCAGCCGGTGCAGATGGCTGGCGGCGAACAGGTCGTCGCCGCGGGTCACCAGGGTCACGCCCTGCCGGTGATCGTCGACGACCACGCTCAGATGGTAGCTCGCGGCGGTCTCCTTGCGCGCAACCATCACGTCGCCCAACAGCTCGGGCCGGGCCTGCCTTGTGCCGCCGCCGCGGTCGTGCCAGGTCAGCCTCGGCGACTGCCGCAGCGCGGCGGCGACGTCCAGCCGCATCGCGTAGGGCCGGCCGGCGGCGATCCGCTCGGCGCGCTCGGCCGCCGACATACCGCGACAGGTGCCGGGGTACAGCGGCCCATCCGGACCGTGCGGCGCGCTCTGCATCCGCGCGACTTCCGCCGCGATTTCCTTGCGGGTGCAGAAGCATGGATACAGCACGCCGCGGGCGTCCAGCCGGGCGAGCGCGGCGGCGTAGTCGTCCAGATGCTCGCTCTGGCGCCGCACCGGGGCCTCCCACGCCAGCCCCAGCCACGCCAGGTCCTCGTAAATCGCCGCCTCGAACTCGGGGCGGCACCGGGCGGTGTCGATATCGTCGATGCGCAGCAGGAACCGCCCACCGCCTTTCGCCGCCGCACGTGCGGCGAACAGCGCGCTGTAGGCGTGGCCGAGATGCAGGTAGCCGGTCGGGCTGGGCGCGAACCGAGCGACCGTTGGCAGTGGGCCGGACGCGAACCGGGCGGCCGTTGTCGGTGGGCTGGATGTCGGCACTAGGAGCCTGTGTCGCCCGCGTCGTCCTGCGCGTCATCGGCGAAGTGCAGCCAGGGCAGGCGCTCCGCCGCGAAGGCATGGCCCTCCGGCGGGAACGCCTCGGGCTGGTCCAGGGTGCCGATGTGGATGTGGATCTCGCCCGGCCACCGTTCGCCCTCGTATGTCAGCGGCGAGCCGCAGGCACCGCAGAAGCCACGGGTCACGCCGGACGACGACCCGTGACGCCGCGGCGCCCCGGCCACGTAGGCGAACCGGTCGGCGGCATAGCCGGCATAGGCGGCGACCGCCGACCCGGTGGCGCGCCGACAGCTTTGGCAATGGCAAAAGGCGGTCCACAGCGGGCGCCCGGTCAGCCGGTACCGTATCGCGCCGCATTGGCAGCCGCCGCCATACGTCGCGTCGGTCTCGGCCATGTCGCGGGTCCTCGAGTCGGGCCGCCGATCATACCCCATCACGGCGAATTCCCGCCTGCCAATCCGGTTGACTTCCCAACCCGTGCCCCACTTGATGCCGCCATGATCGAGCCTTCCGGCCTTACCGGCCCGTCGCGGGCGCCCGCCTCGGGCGGCGCGCCGCGTCACCTGGTGATCCTGTTGCATGGAATCGGCGCCGACGGCAACGACCTGATCGGACTGGCGGCGGATTGGGCGGGCGCGTTGCCCGATGCCGAGTTCGTGGCGCCGAACGCGCCGTTTCCGTGTGACATGGCACCAGTCGGCTATCAGTGGTTCAGTCATCGCGACCGCTCGCCGGCGGGCATGCTGGCCGGCGCGCAGGCGGCGGCATCGGGTCTGAACGCCTTCATCGATCGGGCGCTGGACGAACGCAGCCTGACCGATGCCGATCTCGCCCTCGTCGGGTTCAGCCAGGGCACCATGATGGCGCTCTACGTGGCGCCGCGCCGGCCGTCGCCCTGTGCCGCCGTGCTGGGCTATTCCGGAGCGTTGCTGGGTCCCGATACCCTTGCCGAGGAAGCAGTATCGCGCCCCGAGACGATGCTGATCCATGGCAGCGTCGACGAGATCGTGCCGGTCCAGGCGTTGCCGATGGCGTTGATCGAGTTGATCGACGCGGGGTTCGGCGTCCGCACGGTGGTGCGGCCGGGCCTCGCCCACGGCATCGACCCGGAGGGCGTCGCGCTGGGCGGCCGTTTCCTGACCGAGCGCCTGTCCAGCTAGCCCACACTTCTCACACTGGCCACGGCCGTCAATCCCGGCGCGCTCTTTCCCATTCGCGGACGATTCGACACAAGAGCCGGCGAGCGCGGGATTCCCGTCGAAGGACGGTGCACCGCGTCATTTACAAGTCCGTGACAATTTTGTGGCCATAATCCACAAAATGTTGCGTTGCGGCGCCACCCAATATATTGGAAGGGCGAGTCTTCCGGGTCACGCGCCCGGTGTTGCAGTTAGGACGAAGACAAAGGAGTGGGCCTTGGTCCCCCCACCCGACGGTTGCCCGGCACTTGTACTGAACGCGGATTTCCGCCCGCTCAGCTATTTCCCGCTGTCGCTGTGGCCGTGGCAGGAGGCGGTGAAGGCGGTGTTCCTCGACCGCGTGAACATCGTCGCCGAGTACGACCGGGTGGTGCACAGCCCCAGCGTCGAGATGGCGCTGCCCAGCGTGATCTCGCTCAGGGATTACGTCGCCACCACCCGGCGGCCGGCGTTCACCCGGTTCAACGTGTTCCTGCGCGACCGTTTCTCGTGCCAGTATTGCGGCGACCGGTACCCGACCCACGACCTGACCTTCGACCATGTCATACCGCGCTCGCGCGGCGGCCGGACGACCTGGCAGAACGTGGTCACCGCCTGTTCCGTCTGCAACCTGCGCAAGGGCAACCGAATGCCGGGCGCCATCGGTATGCGTCCGCTGGACAATCCGGGCCAGCCGACGACATACCAGCTACAGGAAAACGGTCGCGCATTCCCGCCGAATTTTCTTCACCAGAGTTGGCGGGATTTTCTGTACTGGGACACCGAACTGGACCCCTGGTAGGGCTAGCCCTATCCCCGTCAGATCCGCTCGGCGAGCCAGATGGCGGCGCGGGAGCCGGCCTTGATGGTGGCGGTCAGCACGCGGTAGCCGGGCGCCCGTTCGGCGCCGTGGGCCAGGCCGATGTCGCGATGCTCCATCTCCTCGGCGCGGAACGCCTCCAGCTTGGCCCTCAGCTCCGCCTCGTCGTCGCCCAGCCGTTCGGCCTGGCGGGCGTAGTGCTCGTCGATGACCTCCTCGACCGCGACGGTGCACGCCATGGCGGCGCGGCGGCCCAGCAGCGCGGTGCCGGCGCCCAGCGCGAAACCGGCGACGTGCCACAGCGCGTGCAGTGCGCTCGGCCGCGCCCGGCGCTCGACCATCATCCGCTCGAACGCGGCCAGGTGCGCCGCCTCCTGCTCGGCCATGCGGCGCAGCGCCGGCCCGGCCTCGGGGTCGTCGCCCAGCACCGCCAGTTGACCCTCATAGATGCGCTTGGCGCCGTATTCGCCGGCGTGGTCGACGCGGACGATCCGGTCGATCAGGGCGCGGCCGGTCGGCTGACCGGGCAGCGCGCCGCGACCGGTGGTGCCGTCGCGTCCCGTCATGACCGGCGGCGCCCAGTTAGACAGGCGGCGGCGTACAGAGCGGCCGTGCCCAGCGCCAGCGATACAGCCAAGTTGTAGCCGGCCATCGAGATGCCGAACAGCGACCTGGCGACCTGGTCGCAGCGTACCACCGGTGCCG
>JAZFQW010000241.1:0-3387 GCA_036445335.1 Alphaproteobacteria bacterium
CGCAGGCCGGGTTCCCTTGTCCGCTCGCTGCGTTGCGCTCCGCTTGCGGTGCGCAGGCACCGCGGCGCGAACCGCGCCTGACGAGCGGACAAGGGAACCCGGTCAAAAGGGTCACTATCGGCGATCCTTGGTATTACACGCCAGGGTACATGCGGCCGGGGTTGAGGATGCGCTTGGGGTCGAAACTCTCCTTGACCCGCCGGGTCAGCGCGGCCAGCGGCGCCGGCTGCGGCTGGAACACGTCGACGGCGGCGCGCACTGGTTCCGGCGCGCGGATCAGCGTGGCGTGACCGCCCGATCCGGCGACGGCGGCGCGCACCGGGGCGGCGCCGGCGTCGTCGCTGGCCGGCAGGGCGAGCCAGATCAGGCCGCCGCCCCAGTCGAAGAAATGCTCGGCGCCGTCCCGGGCGCTCAGCGCCGCGGCGACGGCCGGCCCGTCCGCCGGCGGCACCGACAGTCTCCAGACATCGGCGGCGCCGTCGTCGTCGAACGGGCGGACGTCGCGCAGCGCGCGCCAGAACGCCTCCCCGGCGTCACCGCCGAGCGCGCGCACCGGGCCGAGTTCGGACAGGATGGCGTGCAGCGTCTCGCCGCGCGCCTCGACCGACGGGACGAAGCCCTCGACCCTGACCGCGGTGACCGCACCGCCGTCGGGCGCGGCGGCGGTGCGCGCGGCAACGGCGGGCGGAAGGTGCGCCGCCCCGGATACCTCGCACGGGCTGTGCAGGGCGCGGGTCAGCGCCGCCACGCCGGCGTCGTCGGCCAGCCCGTCGACCACCAGGGTGCGCGATGCCTCGGGCGCCGGCAGCACCTTGAAGGTCAGCTGGGTGAACGCGGCCAGGGTGCCGTAGGCGCCGCACAGCAGCTTGCACAGATCATAGCCGGTGACGTTCTTGACCACCCGGCCGCCGGTCTTGAACGGATCGCCACGGCCGCTGACGGCGTGCAGGCCCAGCAAATGGTCACGCGCCGCGCCGGCCTTGACGCGGCGTGGGCCCGCCAGGTTGCAGGCGAACACCCCGCCGATCGTCGACTCGCCGGCGCTGCCGCCCAGCAACGGCCCCAGGTCGGGCGGCTCGAAGGCGAGCTGCTGGTGCTTCGCCGCCAGCGCCGCCTCGATCTCGTCGAGCCGGGTGCCGGGGCCGGCGGACATCACCAGCTCTTCCGGCTCGTACAGGCCGATGCCGGCGAGCGCCGACAGGTCGAGCCCGTGGTCGGCCTGAAACGGTCGGCCGAGCGCCCGCTTGCTGCCGCCGCCGACCAGCTCCAGCGGCGTCTCCTCCGCCGCCGCCCAGCGCAGCGCGTCGAGCACCTGATCCGCCGTCTCCGGCCTCAGCACCTCAGGCATGGAACGTGTTCACCACCAAGACGCCAAGGCACCAGGAACGTCCGGACCATCGAACGGTGGAGCGATGGACTGCCGGGTGGAGCCCGGCAATGACCCGGTGACGGGCGTTTCGGCCCGCGGGTCTTGTGGCGCTCGTCATACCTGGGACGCCGGCACGTCCCCCCTTGGTGCGTTCGTGTCTTAGTGGTGAACTCCCCCGGTCCCATCGGTCAGAACCGCGGCAGGTCGGGGAATGGGATCTGGCCGCGGTGGATGTGCATGCGGCCGAGCTCGGCACAGCGGTGCAGGTGGGGGAAGACCTTGCCGGGGTTCAACAGCGACTGCGGGTCGAAGGCGCATTTCACCCGCTGCTGCTGGTCCAGGTCGACCTTGTCGAACTGGACCTCCATCAGGTCGCGCTTCTCCACCCCGACACCGTGCTCGCCGGTCAGCACGCCGCCGACCTCGACGCACAGCTTCAGGATTTCGGCGCCGAACGCCTCGGCGCGCTCCAGCTCGCCGGGGCGGTTGGCGTCGTACAGGATCAGCGGGTGCAGGTTGCCGTCGCCGGCATGGAAGACGTTGGCGACGCGCAGGCCATAGCTGGCCGACATCTCAGTCATGCGGGACAGCACCAGCGGCAGCTTGCGCCGCGGGATGGTGCCGTCCATGCAGTAATAGTCGGGCGAGATGCGGCCGACCGCCGGAAACGCGGCCTTGCGCCCGGCCCAGAACCGCAGGCGCTCCTGCTCGCTCTCGCTGACCCGCAGCGACACCGCGTTACAGGCCCGCGCGACCGCCTCGACCGCCCCGATCAGGTGGTCGACCTCGCGCGCCGGGCCGTCCAGCTCGACGATCAGCAGCGCCTCGACATCCAGCGGGTAGCCGGCCTGGACGAAGTCCTCCGCCGCGCGGATCGCCGGGGCGTCCATCATCTCCAGGCCGCCGGGAATGATGCCGCCGGCGATGATGCGGGCGACGCAGTCGCCGCCATCCTCCGACGACTTGAAGCCGATCAGCAGGGCGCGCTGGGTCTCCGGCCGGCGCAGGATGCGCACTGTCACTTCCGTGACGACGCCCAGCAGCCCCTCCGACCCGGTCATCAGGCCCAGCAGGTCGTAGCCTTCGGCGTCCAAGTGCTTGCCGCCCAGCCGGATGACGTCGCCGTTGATCAGCACCATCTCGATGCCGAGCAGGTTGTTGGTCGTCAGCCCGTACTTCAGGCAGTGCACGCCGCCGGAATTCTCCGCCACGTTGCCGCCGATCGAACAGGCGATCTGGCTCGACGGGTCGGGCGCGTAATAGAATTCCTCGTGCTGCACCGCGTCGGTGATGGCGAGATTGGTGACCCCCGGCTGAGCCACTACGCACCGGTTGGGGTAGTCGATCTCGACGATCCGGTTGAACTTGCCGAGGCCCAGCAGGATCCCGTCGGCCAGCGGCAGGGCGCCGCCGGACAGCGAAGTGCCGGCGCCGCGCGGCACCACCTTGACGTCGTTGTCGTCGCAGTAGCGCAGGACCCGCGACACCTGTTCGGTGGTCGACGGCAGCACGACGATCAGCGGCAGCTCCCGATAGGCCGTCAGGCCGTCGGATTCGAACGCGCGCAGCTCGTCCTCGTCGGCGATCACCCCCTCGCCGGGGACGATGCGACGCAGCGCCGCGATGATCTCCTGACGACGCCCTATGACGGACGGGTCGGGGGGTGGCATCTCCACGATTTGACGACCTTTCGCCGCTGCGGCGGCCACGCGCCGGTTATGGCGCCGCCACACAAGTGGTATTACCACTTTAGCAAACGGGTCGCCGCTGTCGAGCGGTTTCCCCGCGCCGGCAATGCAAATAGCCACACCGAAAGGCGCGGCCTGTGTCATGGATCCGGACTAGCCCGCACCATGGATGCCCGGATCGCGGCCGGGCATGACACATGAGGGGACCCGCTCGATGCGCCCACCAATCAAGGGTCGCGGTCCCGGGAGCCCGCATCACGACCACGGCACGAAGACACCAATTGGTCGACGTGACATGTCGCGCCGCAGGGAGCGAGGACCCTGAGGCCG
>JAZFQW010000242.1:0-5628 GCA_036445335.1 Alphaproteobacteria bacterium
GCGGCGAGCGCGGTGGCGGTGGTTCGGTGGGCCGCGGCGCCGACCTCGCCATGCCGCGTCGTGCTGCGCCCGCCGGCTACTGGTTGCGGCCGGCCATGACGCCGCCGTCGACGTCCCAGACCGCGCCGGTTACCCAGCCGGCCTCGTCGGACAGCAGGAAGTCGATCACCGCTGCCACGTCGTCGGGTCGGCCGACCCGGCCGATCGGGTGGAAGCCGTTGAAGCCGGCCAGGGTCTCCTCGATCTTCTCCGGCGCGATGAAGCCGCCGTAGATCGGCGTGACCACGACCGCCGGCGACACCGCGTTGACGCGGATCCCGGCGCCGGCCAGCTCCATCGCCAGGTGCTGGGTCAGCGCGTGCAGACCGGCCTTGGCCATCGAGTAGGCCGAGGACGGAGTGGCCTTGATCGCCTGCCTGCCCCACATCGAGCCGATGTTGACGATGGCGCCGCCGCCGTGCCGCGCCATGTTCGCCGCCACCGCCTGGGTGATGAAGAACACCGTCCTGTTGAGGTCGTGATACACGTCGTAGTCTGCCCTGGTGTGGTCGAGGAACGGCGTCGGGTTGAACGTGCCGGCGGCATTGACCAGTCGCTGGATATGCCGCGGCTCGGCGCGGATGCGGGCGATGTAGTCGTCGACCGCGGCCGCATCGCCCAGGTCGACGATCGCGGTTTCGATCCGGCCGCCGTCCTGCCGCTCGAGGTCCGCCTTGGCCCGGGTCAGCTTGTCCGCGTTGCGCGCGACGAGGATCAGATCGTACCCGCGGGCACGCAGCCGCCGAGCGGTCTGCTTGCCCATTCCGCTCGAGCCACCGACGACGAGGGCGAGCGGTTTTGTGTTCGCGTCCATTTCAGGTCTCCGTGTCCATCCGTGTTTCTATCTATCGATAGGTAGATCATCGATCCAAATTAAATTGGTCTTCCGGAGCATGCCGTCAAGCCCTATCTATCGATAGGTTGGATTATTTTGGAGGGATCGATGTCCAGCGAGAGTCCCAGGGCGACGGAAATACTGGACGTCGCCGAGGCCCTGGTCCGCACCCAGGGCTACAACGGCTTCAGCTTTCGCGACGTCGCCGCCGCGGTGGGGATCAAGAGCGCAAGCGTGCACTACCATTTTCCCACGAAGGCCGACCTGGGCGCGGAGGTCGCGCGCCGCTACGCTGACCGGTTCATCGACGCGCTGGGAGCCCCGGCCGACCCGGAGCAGCCGCCGACGGCGCTGCTCGCCCGCTACATCGCCGCATTCCGCCACGCGCTGGTACAAGACGGACAGATGTGCCTGTGCGGCATGCTGGGAGCCGAGATCGGTTCGCTGCCGGTCGAGGTCGCCGGCGCGGCAAAGGGATTCTTCAATCGCAACGTCGCCTGGCTGGAGGCCGTCCTGTCGCGCACGGCGGCGGCTAAAGCAGGCGAGGCCACGACCGTCCGGGCACGGGCGCTGGCGATCCTGGCGACCGTCGAGGGCGCCATGATCGTCGCCCGGACCCTGAGGCAACCCGGAGACTTCGACCGCATCGCCGCCGTCCTGACCGACGCGTATGCGTCGGAGTCTTGACCGCACCTGTCATGCCGGCGGCGGATTCGCATCGATACAAATACCGAGCAACGTCTGATTGACGACCATCGGGTTGCCGTCTAGTTCGAGGAGTCGCCCTCTGTCGCGACTGGAGTTTACATGGCCGCCAAACGCCGCGACGCAGGACCGGGCCCCTGCATGTGCAATCGAACCGTTCGATGATTTTCGTCTCCGCGCCCGCGAACATGGCCGATGGACAAATCGCAAGGGGTGGCCTGATTGACGGCCGCGCGGCGGGCAAGTCCGCTGCCCCGTGTGCCAGCGCCGAACGTCAGGCGGCGGTCCGGTAGTCCGGTTTCGCCGACCTGCCGGCGGCCTCGGCGCTGATCGCGGCCAGTGCATCGTCGACCGCATCGGCGCGGCCGTCATAGGGACCGTGACAGGTTTCGCTGTTGCCGAGGTGCCAGTACCAGCGCCCCCGCTCGGGCCAGACGGACGGATAGGCGCTCACGGCTTCCTCGGGGCTGGTCACGGTGCAATGGACAAACACGGCGATCGTCCTTACGCAATTGGGCGCTATTTTATCAGGGCCACCGTCGGCCCGCGGTGATTAAGGTCACATGGCGTGGCAGTGCACCACGGCCGCGTCATGTGGATTCGGCGGCAGTCCACGCCTCGCTTTGCGATCGCGGCCATTGAGGCCATCTTCTGCATCACGCCTATTCCCGCCCTCGACAATCTCCGATGCACGTTGGCACTGCCGAACTACCGGCTCTACGCCATCGGCCATTTCGTTTCGGTCAATGGCACCTGGATTCAGCGGGTCGGTCTGGTCTGGATGACAGGGGAATTGACCGGATCCGGGGCCTAGCCTGCAATTCTCACACTGGCCCTGGCCAGCGTCAGAAATGCGGGCTAGTCGGACCGCCCACGCTTCGCAGTCGACCTTGCCAAGCGCCCGCCAGACGGCTATATCGTTGCAACGTTTGGGGGAGTTTTCCCCAGGTAATGTGATGAATGGTTGTTGACAACTCTGTGGAGGGGCTGTGGACACGCAGCATAAAGAAAAACCAGATCAGCTGGTTAGCAGTTATCTCCAGCGACCTCTCCGAAGCTACGAAGAGGTCCTCAGGGCCAGCGAGGCGTCGCGGTCGACCGCGTCCGATCACGTCGTCAGCGCGATGAGGCAGATCGAAGGGATTTAACCGCCGGCCGCAGTCGCCGTTCGAGCCAGCCAGACCGACGCCGACCGCGGCGGCCCTCCAGCCAGTGCGATCCGCGATTACGCTGGCCTCGCACTCGTGGTGACGTCGATGCGTCGTACGGTTGTCACAGAAAGTTCGCGCCATACGGTCGGAAGCTGTGGTCTCATGATGGATGATCGTCGGTTGCCCGTCGCGTCGCGCGCGCTCGAGTCGCGATCGGCGTATTCGGCTGCGGTTTCTACATGACCATTTCGACAGCGATCCGCTCGGCCGGTCGCGCCGTGTCTTCGTACCGGTGGAGGACCCGGCTCCCGTCCGGGCGGTCGTGGGCAGTCGGCGCATGAGCGGCCCCGATGGCAGGAAGGCCCAGAATCGGCACGCGCCGCCGGACGTGAAGAAACCCCAACTCCGTTCGCAGACACCTGCACAAGACCCGGCCGGCACGCGCGCCATGCCTGCTGAGGAGTCCTCACGTTCGGGCCAGCGGCCGAGCGGCCTCGACCTCGCCACCGAGATCAAGCGCTGGGCCCGGTCGGTGAACGAGCGTCGCGAGGACCCCAACCACGCGGCGCCGACGCCGGTCGCTCGCGATCGCCAGGACCCGGATGGTACATCCAACAAGTCCGTCACCGCCCCGTCCAACCTCACGGAAATCGCCCGGCTCGCGTCTAAGGTCGACCGATTGAGCGCCGGGCTGGAGACCGTGGTCGACGACCTGACGCGCGAGAAAGACCGGGATATCAGTCTCGTTCAGGAGGATTTCCGCCGCCTGCGGGCAAGCGTCGGTCAGTCCTTCGACGTCCTCGGACGGAACGACACGTCGACGCAGGAAATGCTGCTCAGCCGGCTGGCGGTGCTCGAGGACCGGTTCTCCGACCTCGACAGCGAGCTGCTCGCGGCGCCTTCGGCCGCGATAGACCACCGCAGCGCCGGTCCGGTTCTCGTCGGTCATATGGCGCCCGCTGCCGCGCCGAGGCGAACCAGATCCGGCGTCCGGACACTGGCGCTGACAGTCATCGCAATCACGGCGCTTGGTTTCGGCGTGCTCGTGGTATTCGGGGATTTGCGGAACACGCTGAGCGACCTGGATGAGTTTATGACCACGATCGTGGCGGGACCACCGGCCGTCCGACAGGAATCCGATGGCGCGGCGCCATCGCCGTCGGCGACCGACGTCGCGACGTCAGCCGGGCGTCCGCGGTTGGCGTCGGGAACACCGCGGTCCTCGCCGCTGGGTGTTACCGGGTTCACCGAGCCGGCCCTGCGGACATCCCTGGACGGACCGCCCGCGCCAACACCGGCCGGGCAAGGCATAGTGGCGCCGGTGGCGCAGCGTCCAGGGGATTCGCCGGTGCCACCGGGCCGCTTGCCGCGCCCGCAGTCGACTGAGGAAGCACCGTTGCGGCCGCCGACTCCACCCGGGTCCGCATCGTCCGCCGGCGCCTCGTCGAGCATTGCCCTGGCGGTGACAACCGAGTCCGACGGACTCGCCGACGCGATGCGGCACGGCGACCCCGCCGACGCGGCAGGCCAATCGCCGGCGGTGACCGTCGTGCCGCCGGACGTCGCTACCCCCATTGTCGCGGTGCAACGTCGACCGCCCACCGTCACCCGCCTGGACGCCGGCGAGGAGTCGGAGCCCGACGTGATCATGTTGCCGGAATATACCGCATTGCCTGGACCAGGGCGGCCGCTGCCTGCGATCGTGGACCGCGGCGAAGGTGCCGTCGAACACAGTGGCGACGCCCGTATTGCCGAGACCGCCGGCGAGCAGCCTCCCGCATTGGCCGATATCCAGCTATCGGAACCAGCGGCCGCCGCCGAAGCTCTGGACGACGGCGCCACCATTCCGCCGGTGGTGCTGGCCGACATCTTTGCCGAGATCATGGAGGCGGAAACGCGGAACACCGGCGATACGAGCGCCGCATCGGACCCGGCCGCCGCTGGCACCGGCCCGCAGCCGGTCGCCGGCACCGACACTGCGACCGCCGCAACGGTCCAGGCCGCGGCTTCGCTGATCCCGCCGGAGCAGTCGACCGACACGCCGGCCGGGCGATCCTCCGAGGCCGATACGGCGCGATTAACGCTTGGGGTCCAGCGAGCGCTGGCGGCCCGCGGCTATGATCCGGGGCAACCCGATGGTATCGCCGGCCGTGACACGATCGGCGCCATTCGACAATATCAGCTCGACGTCGGACTGCCGGTGGACGGCCAGGTCAGCGAGACCCTTCTCGCCAACTTGACGGCGCGGCAGGGCTCGCCGGACTCCGGTCCACGGCGGTCGATCAGATCGATCGGCTTGTGGACCCAACAGGAGCTTGCGGTGCAAGGCTTTTACACCGGCCCGTTGACCGGCGTGATCGACGGCGAAACGCGCGTGGCGATCAACGCCTACCAGGCGGATGCGGGCGTTCCGCCGCTGCCCGGCCTGTCCAACCAGGCATTGCTCCAGCACCTAATCGTTGTGGGCATACAGCAGGAACTGGTATCGAAGGGCTACTTTGTCGGACCGGCGGACGGCCGCCTGAGCGCAGAAGTGGAAGCCGCTATCCGGGCCTACAAGTCCGATATGGGGTTGTCGCAAATAGCCGGCCTGGCGAACTACCGCCTGCTGCTGCACCTGCGCTACGCCAATTCGGAGTCGCGCCTGGGCACGACGCGCCAATAGCCGGCCGCCGGCACCGCGTCGACCACCGGCGAAGGCTCCCGTGCAACTGTTGGCGGCGGCCAACCCAACTAGCCCGCACTTCTCACACTGGCCACAATGCGCGGCGCTGTCGCGCCGACAGGGCAGGAACGCCGCGCGGCGCGATGCCGTCGCATCGGGCAAGCGGCGTGACGCCCCCTGTCGGGGGGACAGCGCCGCCCTGCGGGTCGCGCCCGGGCGGCCCGCCCGCGGCG
>JAZFQW010000243.1:0-2684 GCA_036445335.1 Alphaproteobacteria bacterium
CCCGGCGTCGCCGGTCAGGTAATAGCCCGGGTGTTCCGCCAGATAGGCCTGTCGAAACCGGTCGTCGGCGTTCCACAGGGTCGGCAGGCTGCCCGGCGGGAGCGGCAGCTTGCAGGCCAGCGACCCCATGTCGCCGCGGGCGACCTCGTGGCCGTCGGCGCCCAGCGCGCGGACGTCCCACCCTGGCACCGCCTTGGTCGGCGAGCCATATTTGACCGGGAACCGCTCCAGGCCGATCGGGTTGCCGGCGATCACCCAGCCGGTCTCGGTCTGCCACCAGTGGTCGATCACCGACACCTTCAGGTGGCGCTCCGCCCACCGGATGGTGTCCGGGTCGGACCGTTCGCCGGCCAGGAACAACGTGCGGAAGCCGCTCAGGTCGTAGGTTCCCAGCAGCACGCCGTCGGGGTCGTCGCGCTTGATCGCGCGGAACGCGGTCGGCGCGGTGAACATCGCGGCGACCCGGTGCTGCTGGATCACCCGCCAGAACGCCCCGGCGTCGGGCGTGCCCACCGGCTTACCCTCGTACATCACCGTGGTGCAGCCGTGCAGCAGCGGCGCATAGACGATGTAGGAATGTCCCACCACCCAGCCGACGTCCGAGGCCGCCCAAAACACCTCGCCCGGATCGACGTCGTAGAAGTTTTTCATCGTCCATTTCAGGGCGACGGCGTGGCCGCCATTGTCGCGGACGATGCCCTTGGGCTGCCCGGTGGTGCCCGAGGTATACAGGATGTACAGCGGGTCGGTGGCCGCGACCGGGACGCAGTCGGCCGGCGCGGCGGCGTCGATCGCCTCCTTCCAGTCGTGGTCGCGGCCGGCGACCAGGGTCGCGGTGCGCTGCGGCCGCTGCAGGATGACGCAGGCGGCGGGCTTGTGGCGCGCGTGCTCGATGGCGGCGTCCAGCATCGGCTTGTAGTCGACGACGCGGCCGGGCTCGATGCCGCACGACGCGGAGACGATGACCTTCGGCGTGGAGTCGTCGATGCGGGTCGCCAACTCCTGCGGCGCAAAGCCGCCGAACACCACCGAATGGATCGCGCCGATGCGCGCGCAGGCCAGCATCGCCACCGCCGCCTGCGGCACCATCGGCATATAGATGATGACCCGGTCGCCCTTGCCGACGCCCAAGCGGGTCAGCACGCCGGCGAACCGAGCGGTGCGGTCGGTGAGCTCGGCATAGCTGAGGCGCTTGTGCCGTCCGGTCACCGGGCTGTCGTAGATCAGCGCCGGCTGGTCGCCCCGGCCGGCGGCGACGTGGCGGTCCAGCGCGTTGTAGCAGGTGTTCATCTCGCCGCCGACGAACCAGCGGTAGAACGGCGCGCTGGTGTCGTCCAGCACCCGGTCCCAGCGCCGGGTCCAGTCGATCGCCTCGGCCGCCTCGCCCCAGAACCCGGCGGGATCCTGCAGCGATCGCCGATACGCCTGCTCATACGCACCCATGGCGCGCCTCCCGGTGTGATAGGTCGTGCGGCGTGCCCGACGCCGTGGCCGAAGTGTGCGCCAGCCGCCGGCCGGGCGCAAACACGGCGTCCGGCATGGCTACGGCGGTTCCGGCCGTCGCGCCTTGCGTCATGTCACGCGCAAGAATTTCGACGCCGGGGCCGGCAACGGGCGCGTTCAAACCGACCGCCGCCGCTCTCGCCGCGACAACGGGAGGCCGAGTTTGCGGCGAAGCCTCGCGGTCTGGTTGACGATGCCGTCATGTGGATCGACGTAGAGCTCCTGGCCGCATTCGTGGAGCGGCATGATAAAGGGGACGTTACCCTTTTAATTCTCGTGCCTTCCGCGGCCGCCCTCGGGGTCGGGGTCGTAGCGCCCGTCCGGTCATCCGTTCCAGTTCGGCGATGAATGGCTCCGCGCCGCAGGGGAGGCCGCTCTCGGCGTGACGCCGCAGCAGGTCCAGCCGTGCCGGCTCGTCGCCTTCCGCCAGCCAGGCGGCCCAATCGCCGACACGCTCGAATTGCCGCCGCCAGGACGGCGCCCGGGTCAGCACTGGATCCGGCCGCAAGCCGCAATGCGCGGCGGCGCTGGACCAGCGATAGTCCTCCGCCTTGCGCACCACCGCGGCCCGCACCGGGTTGCGCTCCACGTAGCGCACGGCTGCCCAGAAATAGTCCTCGTCCAGCGCCGAGGAGAAGAACCGTCCCTGCCAGAGATGCCCGGTCCAGCCGCGCGTCCGGTTTACCCGCTGCGCGTAACGCATGTGCAGCGGCTTAAGCGCCCGGTGAAGGGCCTCCGCCGTAGCCGGTATGACGACCAGGTGAATGTGGTTGGTCATCAGGCAGTAGGCGAGAATCTCCACCTCGTACCTGTCGGCGTATTCCCGCAGCCAGCCGAGATAGGCCACGCGATCGGCGTCAGCGAAGAACACATTCTCGCGCCGGTTGCCCCGCTGGGTGACGTGATGCGGCACGCCGGCGCAGACCGCTCGGGCGAGGCGAGGCATGCCGTGACACTATCATCGGCGGAGGGTCGAATAAAGGGTAGCGTCCCCTTTTTCGCTCTCGAAGGCTTCGTCGTCCTGCCCAAGCGCTGGGTCGTCGAACGAAGCATTGCTTGGCTCAACCGCTGCCGCCGGCTGGCCAAGGACTGGGAAAACCTCAACCGCAACGCGCTCGGCTTCCTCAAGCTCGCGTCCATCCGCCTCATGATCCGAAAACTCTGTAATCCTTCATAAAGTC
>JAZFQW010000244.1:0-2753 GCA_036445335.1 Alphaproteobacteria bacterium
CTGACGACCGGCTGCGACAAGACCACGCCGGCCTGCCTGATGGCCGCCGCCACCGTCGACATCCCGGCGATCGTGCTGTCCGGCGGGCCGATGCTGGACGGCCATTACGAGGGCCGCCTGGCCGGGTCCGGCACGGTCGTCTGGGCGGCGCGGCAGAGGCTGGCGACCGGCGAGATCGATTACGACAAGTTCATGGAGATGACCTGCGCCTCGGCGCCCAGTGCCGGCCACTGCAACACGATGGGCACCGCGCTGTCGATGAACTCGCTGGCCGAGGCGCTGGGCATGTCGCTGCCGGGCTGCGCCAGCATCCCCGCGCCCTACCGCGAGCGGGGGCAGATGGCCCATGCCACCGGCCGGCGCATCGTCGCGATGGTTCACGAGGACCTGCGCCCGTCGCGCGTCCTGACCAAGGCGGCGTTCCAGAACTCCATCGCGGTGGCCTCGGCGATCGGCGCGTCCAGCAACTGCCCGCCGCACCTGATCGCCATCGCCCGCCACGCCGGCGTCGACTTGACCCTCGACGACTGGCAGCGAGTCGGCCACGACATCCCGTTGCTGGTCAACTGCCAGCCGGCCGGCGACCATCTCGGCGAGGGGTTCCACCGCGCCGGCGGCGTGCCCGCCGTGTTCCGCGAGCTGATCGGCGCCGGTCGGATCCATTCCGTCGCGCTGACCGTGACCGGCCACACCGTGGGCGAGGACCACGCCGAGCCGATCGAGATCGACCGCGCGGTGATCCGCCCCTATGACGACCCGCTGATGCCCGAGGCCGGGTTCATCGTGATGTCGGGCAACCTGTTCGACACGGCGGTGATGAAGACGTCGGTGATCGACGACGCGTTCCGCCGGCGCTACCTGTCGGCGCCGGGCCGCGAGGGCGCGTTCGAGGGCCGCGCCATCGTGTTCGAGGGGCCCGAGGACTACCACGCGCGCATCGAGGACCCGGCGCTGGAGATCGACGAGACCAGCATCCTGGTGATCCGCGGCTGCGGCCCGGTCGGCTATCCGGGCGCGGCCGAGGTGGTCAACATGGCGCCGCCGGCGGCGCTGATCAAACGCGGCGTGACCACCCTGCCCTGCATCGGCGACGGCCGCCAGAGCGGCACCTCGGGCAGCCCGTCGATCCTCAACGCCTCGCCCGAGGCGGCGGTCGGCGGCGGGCTGGCGCTGCTGCGCACCGGCGACATCGTCCGGGTCGACCTCAACGAGCGGCGGGTCGACATGCTGATCGACGCCGACGAGCTGGCCGCCCGGCGCGCCGCCTGGACGCCGCCGAAGCCGGTCAACCAGACGCCGTGGCAGGAGATCCAGCGCGGCATGGTCGGACAGCTGTCCACCGGCGCCTGCCTGGAGCCGGCGACCCTGCACCTGCGCGTCGTCGCAACCCACGGCACGCCGCGGCATTCGCATTAGCGGCCGCCAGATAACCGTGGTTGTTGGGCCGGGGCCTCCTGGCCCGGCCGCCGCCCCATCCATGTGGTCATGCCGGCGCTTGACGCGGGCATCCAGGACCGTGGGACAAATCGACCGGATTTCGGATGACTGCTGACAGGATGCTGTCAGTAGCGGTGGCGTAGGTACTCCCTTCGCGCGGGCGTGTCGCCCGTCGAAACACACTCATGGATTACGCGCAAGGAGGCAGCAATGGGTAACCCATTCGTCTATGTCGAACTGCACTCGAGCGATGTGGCGAAGGCCAGGACGTTCTATGGCGACCTGCTGGACTGGGATTTCCAGACCATGGCGATGCCGGTCGGCGACTATACCGTCATCGGTGTCGGCGACGGCACCGGCGGCGGCATGATGGCGCAGCGCGAGCCCAACGGCCCGTCGCGCTGGCTGCCCTATATCGGCGTCGACGACGTCGCCGTGGCGGCGGCTAAGGCGCGGACCCTGGGTGCCGCCGTGGTGCAGGAGAAGACCGAGGTGCCCGACATGGGGTGGTTCGCGGTCATCACCGACCCGACCGGCGCCACGGTCGCGCTGTGGCAGGCCAAGTCGCAGACGGCACACACGTAGTCACGTTTTCCACGCCGTTGACCGGTCGCCCTCCGACCACGCATTGCGTCGACGGGGGGTGACCAACACACCGCGCTGCCCGTCCGTATTGATCGGCGTCGGGTGGGAGGGCGGTGACCGCGGGCAATTCACCCTTCGGCGTCGTCCGGCGGCAGGGTGAAGATCTCCTGCTCGTCGCGGACACCGCGCAGGGCGTGGCGGCCGAGCGATACCAGGCTGTCGGTGATGCCGCGGGCGAACGCCGACGACACCAGGACCGGCGTGTCCAGCGCCTTGCACATGTCCTCGATGCGCGACGCCTCGTTGACCGCCGGCCCAATCACGGTGAAATCCAGGCGCTGGTCGGTGCCGATGTTGCCGTAGGTGAGGTTGCCGCGGTGCAGGCCGATGCCGAACGCCAGCGGCGGCTCGCCCCGCGCCGCGCGCTCGGCGTTGACCGCGTCGATCCGCCGTTGCGCGTCGCGAGTGGCGGCCAGCGCCTGGGCGCAGGCTTCGGGGTGCGGATTGGCCGGGTCGTCGATGGCGAAGATCGCGAGCACCGCATCGCCGATGAATTTCAGCACCTCGCCGCCGTGCTCGATCACGGCGCCGGCGACGCTGTCGAAATATTCGTTGAGGGTGGCCAGGTAGTCGTCGCGCGACAGCGAGTCCGCCAGCGCGGTGGAGCCGCGCAGATCGCAGAACCAGATCACCGCGTGCAGGTCCTCGCCGTCGCCACGCTTCACCAGGCC